>CAZDYD010000004.1:0-66235 GCA_964509715.1 uncultured Chitinophagales bacterium | reverse complement strand
TGTTACAGGTAATGGCGTAACTTATACTATAGAATCTGGAGTTACAGGTTCGCTCATTTATAGATTGAGAAGATTTTAATTCTAGCATTTATTAGGATTTTAAACATTTACCATCTTTTGAGTCTAATTTTTTTTCATACCAACTAAAATAGATGATTCAATTATAAATACGATAAAATCGACAAACTGATTGGCGAAATTCACTTTGACTTGTGCAATGGGTCGAAAGTACTCAAGAAGATCCAATCACATTTTCGAAATACGAAAATATTCACTATTTCCGATGATCGCTGTTATATCATTGCCTCACACAACTGAGTCATTTCTCTTCTGTACTTCTTTAGCCGTGTCTTTTTCCACTTTTGAAATAAAATAAAAAGAACCGGCACTCAATAGTTTATCGATGATATTGTTCAATACCATGATCGCCGCAAGTTCAGATGTTGATATATCCAGATAATTTGTGAGCTCTATACTTCCACTGATGAAAATCAGATCTTTGGCAGGCAAGATAGGTATCCTGCTAATGACTAATTGCACCGATAAAATTACAAATAATTCGTAGAGTGAAATGTCAGTGATCGCCAGGTGCCATTGCACAATCTGGATCGCACTCATAAATAGTATACGACCGGAATGAATGGATGTCAGTGACCAGGTATCTTTGAAATTCAGTGAATATATCCGGGTTCTGGCCATGACAATTATCACAGCGACCAAAATCAGTATATACCCAACAATATATCCAAACACCAGGATATGGTCTCCAATTTCATCAGGACTGAAATATATCAACAACAAAATCCCAAGTAGTGCTGATATCAACACAATGGAGGCAACTCCGGAGATGATATTATTGTCTTTGATTACATCAAATACCCGTTTCTTGGATTGAGTAGACTCTTTCTGTGTCAACCATAAATAGAAATCAAACTCCCCTACATATCCGACTAAATTTTTATTATAGACCCTCTTTTTTATGAGCATCGGAATACTCTCGGTCCACTTAAAGCTAAAGAATCTTCCATAGGCAAAGTGTTCTGTTACCGGCAGGGTAAAAAATATTACGACGGCAAGCAGGTATACTATCGGATTGGTTGGAACAGACCCAATAAGATCTTTAAATCCAATATCGTACAACTGATACACCAGAAGAATAAGTATAAATGAATACAGCACATATCTGAATGGCCCCTTGAATACCTTGGTGGCTCCATCCAACAGTTTCTTAACCATTTCTTTGCTGTTACTCATGAATCTTTGGATAGTCTTCTGATTATTTCCTTCACGGCAGGGGTTGAGGAAGTTTTACTCAAATTGGCTTCGGCATATAACCTGGCATTATGTGACATGTTACCCAGTCTGGCCGGATTTCCCAATAAACTTGCAATTTCAGTTGAATATGTTCTGTCATCCAATAATATCCCAAATTCGGGGCGGACAACGTCTTCGGAAATGGACTCGCTAAATGCTGCAATGGGCATTCCACAAGCAATGGCTTCTGCAATGGCTCTTGGATAATAGTCGCGTTTACTTGTATACAAAAACAAACGTGCCTGCTGAATTACCTCAGGAATCTGGTCGTGTCGAAGTTGCCCCAACCACTCTATACCTGGATACTTTCTTCTATATTCATCCAACATAGGTCCACCTCCAATCACTGCGATTGTATACTTTCTGGAAAGCTCAAAGATAGCCTCATAATTTTTATAGTAAGGTATGAGCCGTCCCAATGTGATAATATCAAACGTAGGCTCTTTGAAGTGGTGGGTTGGTTTGAATATATCGAGATCAACCGATTTAGCAAGAGGTATCAATTTTTCTTCCGAAACACTGTTCTGGAAAAACCATTTAGGCTTTGTAAGTAATCGTTTTTGGAAATCAGATTCTATAAATATCATTTTTGCGTGCTTATGATATTTTGTAACACATTTTCCACCAATGATAAACGAAAATGAGGTTCTCGATGGTAATATCACCTTTTCCAACAAACGGAGTCCAACTCCACCATCCACTCCCTTGAGTATATAATGTACATTCCTCAGACCTTTGGCATACTCGATCAGCTCATCACTGAAATGGAATTTTGTTTTTGCCCCTTTACCTGATGTTGGAAAAATATGGATGGAAATAGTAGAATCCTTCCACTGATACTCCACAGTCCTTCTCGAACGACCTACAGCCCAGATTTCGGTTTCAACCCCATGTTCAGCAGTTATTGCTGGCATCCATTTATCCCTGTTCTCAACCTGTAGCCATTGATCTTCGCTGAGATGGTCGTGATAGATTGGGTAGGTCTGGACGTAGACAATTTTCATTTTTTGCTTAGAAATACATCCAGCTTATTGGAATCTGCCACATAAAGATCAAATGCAGATTGTAGTGCAGGTGACAACCTGAATTTGGGATTCTTTTTTATATCTCTAATCACAAACTTATACCAAATAAATGATAAAAGATCCTTGAAATTATTTCTTGATCGTCTATAGAAATGAGTCTCGTCCCATGTGTTGTTCCCATGATAGCAACGAATGAACAGATGACTGTATTCCTCTGGTAATTTGATCCATTTTTTCTTCATCCAATCCTTTTGGTAGATGGTATCTTCACCTCTGACAATATTCGGGTACCGAATGGATGTATCATTTTTATGCATGATACTTCCCGGAACTCCATCTGGTAGTCCGCCCAGAAAAGGAAAGTCTTTATGTTGCTCCGTATCAATGTGCATTAGAGTGGATGACAACCAACAGGCATCATATCCTCGATCCAGATATCCTGCCTGAATATTGATCCGTTCGGGGTGGTACCAATCATCATCATCCCATTGTACAAGATAATCACCCGTGGCAGCATCCAGAATCATGTTCCGAAGTCCACCCAAATAGGTCCCTTCCTGCTTCTGTATCTTTATGTAATGGCAATCACCTATGGGAATATCAGACAAGATTTCCGAATAATCCTCGTCACCGTCATCCAGAATTACCAGTTCCTTGTTCGGATAGTTTTGATCCAAAAAACATTTAACCGCACGACGAGCGATCTTTTTGCGATTACCCGTTACCATCAGACAGCTTACGCGGGGAGTATGAGACATTGAATTGAATATTTGATCTCGAAATATAATTATGACCAAAGTTACCAATAATGACCGTGATAATAAACTTGTACCAAAACTTATGTACCGGGTATAGATTCCATCCGGTACTATAAGATTAATGTTTACGAACAATACTGCGGATATTGAGTGGGGTACAGATGCCAATTCCGACCTAAAACCATTTGATATGGGACTCGCATTGGGTATTGGATATACCTTCAAACGCATCAGTGTCGGTGTGAACTATGATATGGGGTTCGCCAATATTGCGGCAGACACCAACAACGGCCAAGTCATTACCAACAATTCACTCAACTTGAATGTTTCTTATAATTTCGGGAGATGGTGAAATAAGGTGAATGGTGAAGCAAGCACAACTCAAGCGTCAAGTGCACCGAAATTGGCTGACATAAATTCATGATCCGGTACGGGTATAACCACCCGTACTGTGGTTCCTTTTTGGATATCTGAATCTATGATCAATTTGCCATTCAGCTGATTAATGTTGTAATACACCTTGGTAAGGCCAAATCCGCTTCCAATAATCGTGGTATCGTCGACCACATTACTGGCTCTGTATTTGAACTCAACTACGTGTTGAATTTCATCTGCTGGTATCCCTATGCCCTGATCCCTGACCGTGAGAGTGAGATGTTTTCTGTCTAACTCTAACTTGATGCCAATTTTTCCACCAGGATGCGAGAATTTTCTGGCATTGGTAATGATTTCACGCATGATATCTTTGAAAATGACAGGAATAGTGATCGAATGACCGATGGAGCTGATCACATCGAAACGCACATGAAAATCCATAGTCTGATTTTCATCGATGGAGTGTGCGATACGGTAAAATCCATGAGTATCTTTTTCGAGAGCGTAAAAATAATTTAGAAAAGATGATTTGAACTCATCAACCCAATGGACCTCCCATTTATTGGGATTTGCCCAACGGACAAGAAGGTCACCCATTCTACCTTCAACCAAATCTATTGCATCACTAAAAAATGAATCAATTTCATCAAAATCCGAGATTTTACGATTGATACCCTTTGATTTCATAGCTGCGAACAGCGTATTAATCGTTTTCTTGAATTCTCTGATTTTGCCAGGATTGAACAAGCTCCTATCGCGTGACTTCACACCATATGCCAGCTGGTACACCTGATCCATTGCATCTTCATACAATTCGGGCTCTGATGAGGTTTCCTGCATGATGAACATATGATTATACAGCAAAGTAATCATATTGATGAATGCATGCATTTCAATTGCATACACTTCCTCTTCAGTCAAATCCAGTTGAGCATTGATTTCGGGCATGATCAATAAATGATACATTTATAATGGTTACCTGACACTGATAATGTATGAAAATATTTTTCCAAGTCTAAAGTCAATCCACACGATCAAATCAAATCAATATAGCTCCAAATATAGTCAAGCCAGATTATTTCGTGATTCGGATCACTTTGACCGGACAAATTTCCTCAGCTTTTTCGTTCATTGCACGTTCATGTTCACCAACATCTACCTGGAACATGTTACCTTTAAGTTTCCCACCCAAAAGGACGCTTTTCCCATCGCGCTTTGACATTTGCCATCGTTCCGGTGCAACTTCAACACAGTAATTACATCCAATACACTTGGATCTGTGAAACAGGATCTTCATGAAACGAATTGTTGCTTTAGCTTATCTGGTCGTTCTTCCCAGAGATAGACCTTGTCCCCCTCACGTACCTTCCCTGAAATAGTGATTGTACATTCTTGACCTTGTTGAGCTTCACCAGCGGGTATGTCGTTAACATACACAGAGTCAATTACTGATTCGACCACTCCAGTAGTGTCACCGATGACCAGAATTTTGTCCCCCATCCGCAATTCCTTTGTTTTGATTCTAATGTGAGCAACCTCCGCTTTTGGATAATAGTGTAAGACCACACCGACGAACGTCTTTTGATATGATGAAGCAGAACCATAAACATTACTCCATTCACCTAATTTACGTCCGAGGTAATAGCCATCCCAAAATCCTCGGTTATATACTTTTTCAAGTTCTGCCATCCAAAGGTCTACCCTCTCACGGGTAAACGTTCCATTACTAACTGCATAGGCTGCTTCTTTATAGCAACGGGTTACTGTTTTGACATACTCGGGTGAACGACCGCGTCCCTCAATCTTCAGAACCTTGACACCTGATTTCAATAATTCATCCAGAAAATTTAACGTACACAGGTCTTTTGGTGACATGATATATTCATTTTCAATCTCCATTGTCGTACCGTCATCATTGCTCTGCACAGTATATGATTGTCTGCAGTTCTGCTGACACGCACCACGATTGGCCGACGAATTGTAAGCATGCAGACTTAGATAACACTTGCCTGATACAGCCATGCAAAGCGCACCGTGTGCAAAAACTTCAATGCGTACCAACTCGCCTGATGGACCCTTGATCTGTTCAGTTTCAATAGCCTCTACAATTTGCTTCATCTGGCGAATACTCAATTCCCGTGCAAGTACTACAACATCTGCGAAATGAGCATAAAATCGTACCATTTCAATATTTGATATGTTAACCTGAGTCGAGATATGCACCTCGACCTTTTGAGAAAAAGCATACGAAATGGCAGCCTGATCGGCAGCTATTATAGCAGTAATACCAGACCTCTTTACCTCATCGATGATTCTCCTCATCACAGGTAGATCATGGTCATAAAGGATGGTATTTAGCGTTAAATATGTCTTGATCCCATGTTCATTTGCAAGAGTTGCAATCTTAGGTAAGTCCTCGAGCGTAAAGTTATTGGTCGCCCGGGCACGCATATTTAACTGCTCAACTCCAAAATAGATAGAATCCGCACCACCCTGAATAGCCGCATTGAACGATGCCCAATTCCCAGCAGGTGACATGATTTCAACTTTTGATGACATAATACTCTTTAGTCCTATATATGATTCAGATACCTTATCAGTATCATGTAAAAACGGGGATTTCCAATTCAATTAGCTTAAATATGGTGATATTAGCTAATACACGGTCACAGAAAAAAGCCATTGAGTAAATCGATATCCGATAACTCAATGGCTTAATACTTGTACGCCCATAGGGATTCGAACCCCAAACCTTCTGATCCGAAGTCAGACGCTCTATCCAATTGAGCTATGGGCGCCCTTGGATTCGGCAGCACATGTAGTGCAGACTTCAAATATCGTAATTTTTTTATCGAATATCACTACCTGAACACCATTATTACATCATTTTTTTGATGTTATCTAAGAATCATTAAAGTTCTGGATAATTTTATGTGACTCGTTTGCAATGTGACGATATACATACCAGAAGAAAGCTGCGAGGTCATCCAATTGATTCTATGTTCTCCGATTGGATATACACCTTGTGTGATCAGTGAAACTTTTCTGCCTGCAAGATCATAAACAGCTAATTCTACAATTTGACTTTCTGGAAGTCTAAATGTGATCATAGCGTTATTATTAGCGGGATTTGGATATGCCATTCCTAATGCAACATCACTCGAAAAATGTACTACTGGGGGATTACTCGTCGATTCAGTAACAGATATTTCCCAATTTTTCGATATAGACATTCTTCCAGATATTTCGGCATCAAGTACTTGTGTATTACGGTCATGGATACGTAACTCAAGCACATGGTCTCCAATTCCCAATTCACTAGCAATTACATCAAATTCAGCATTGTTTGAAATGAGTGATTCATTGAGAAACCATTCAAATACCAGTCCATTTTCAGGAGTTGGACCCGTGTAATTGAATAAATGTTGCTCATGTAATGATAGGTTAATTTGTCCAACTTCCGGACTTACGGTCAGAATTCTGCCAGAATTAAATTCGGTGTACATTCTACCAATCAATTGCTCATTACAAACCGCACAAAAGTGGTCTGTATTGTATCTCATTCTACAACTTAGCTGCGAACGAAACCATCCATTAGATTGGTAGGCGGCACCTTCAAATAATCCAATTTTATCAAAATTTTCAATCTCAACAGGTGTAGGTATTGGAGTATCGGGAAGGATCCAATGTTTCCATGGTATATGATTTCTATCTGTAATCTGGGTCACATTAGGACCAGGTATCGGAGTCCGTCCAGACTCTTCATATTCATCGGCCAACCTACCGAACTGATGTCCGATCTCATGCACCACAACCTCAAATTCTTGTCCCCCTCGTGTTGCAATTTCTGGGCCACCACCCAATCTGTGATCGTTTACCATGACCATAGTGATGGAATTCCACCATCCTAAATCAAGAGCTGTTTTGATATCATACAGACGTCCGGTTCCGACTGGAAACATCAGACTTAAATCCCTACCCCCACCCTGACCAAATGTTGATTTAAAATATGTATCCCTGACATCACCATCAAAAATGCTGGATGCACCAGATTCATTTGATGGTACCTCTACCGCGACAACCCGAAAATAGTTTTTGTACTCTTTGAATGGTGACACATTGAATATATCATCCGTGACCTTCAATACATCCTGACGAAATACTTCCAACTCTGATTCCGTGTATCCTTCTGAAAGAAGGAGAATAGTGATTCTGTTCTGATATGTTCCATTCTCAAAGACTTCAAATGCTCGCCATTGAGCAGAAGAGGTACCACTCAAGAATAAAAGTAAAAAAAGCAATGCAGCTATGAATCGAATCATCTGATTGTTAGATAATTAGTGAATCACTTTAGTACACCGAAAATAATATCCAGAAAGATTGACTTCTACGAGATCAAAAATCAGAAGTTATATTTTTCAATTTATCCGACAATCCAGACTTCCTCTCACTTCTGTGCGTTACACCATGTTTCCAAACCTTTTCACTTGAGTAAATGTATAATGAGGTCCTTGCTCGTGTTATTGCCGTGTATAGCAGTTCACGTGTGATAACTGGAGACGACTCATCAGCTAGCACTACCGCAATATTTTCATATTCTGATCCCTGAGATTTATGAATTGTGATAGCCCAGGCTGAGGAGATATTATGTAGTTGTCCCGGTGAAAAGTATCTATATTCTCCCGATTCAGTGTCCCTATCAAAGGAAACATAGAGCATTCCATTCATCTCAATGGTTATTCCAATGTCTCCATTAAACAACCCAAGATCATAATCATTTTGCTCAATGATTACCGGTCTACCAGCATACCAATCGGACTGGTGTAATACATTTGGCTTATCTAATTTAAGTTGACGTACCAGTTCAGAGTCAAAAAAACGATTCAGATATTCACTTCCATTCGTACCCGCTCTGTGCGCTGTAAGAATCTGATAATCCAATAAAAGTTTAAATGCCGTGTCAAGTTGGTCGTTTTTTGGATTAATCAACAACTCTAACATATGAGTATGATGTATCTTGACTTGATGCATCAATCTTCTTGTAAGATCACTCATTGTATGATGTAAACCATGTGTTTGTAGAGCTTCCATCGACCCTGAAACGTCCCCTTTGTTCACCAATCCCGAAAGTTCACCAATAACTGAATCCTTGCCAAATCTCCATGAATAATTTGATTCCGTAATAAATTCTTTGAATCCGGAGGTTGCAAGATCAGCAAATACAGCCCCTGCTTCTACAGAAGACAATTGATTTTTGTCGCCCAACAAGATCAATCTACAATCCGAACGTATCGCTCTCGTGAGACGGGCAATCATCGGTAAATCAACCATCGATGCTTCATCTAAAATGATTAGATCGTATTCAAGACGGTTTTCTGCATGATATTTATAACGGCCAAGTCCGGGATGCCACCCAAGTAATCGATGTATGGTCTTACCGTGGTCAGGAATTCGAGCCAATATCTCTATGGGTACTCTGATCAGTTTTTTTGACTGTTCTATAGATTCAACCATTCGCTGTGCTGCTTTACCAGTCGGAGCCACTAGAGCAACACGTGTCTGTGGATTTTGTTTTAGGATTGCGGATGCCAATGTTATCACGGTACGAGTTTTACCCGTACCTGGTCCGCCTGTGATAATACTAAACCTATATTTTAAAGCCTTTTTTACAGCTTCTATCTGACGATCCGTTCTACCTTCGTTGTCGGACAAAATATCCGACACAAAGTCAAACAAGGACTCCATCTCATCGGCATCTTGCGATACAGGACTTTCGACCTTGCGATCTGTAATACATCGAAGGACATCCTGTTCTGCAAGCCAATATCTCCTGAAGTACAACCAATCCCCATCGAGTTTCAAAGGATGATCACCCTCTTGTTCTGATACTGAACGTAAGAAACCCAAGTCGAGGTTTGGTCCTTGTAGATGAGACTTCTCATCATCAATCCCGAACATATCTCTCAAGACTTCGGATAATGTATGTTTTTCGATCATCGAAACAGGTATGGCCACCTGACCGTTTCTCAGAGACTTGCTCAAAATCAACACCAAATCATACAGAACACCTTTCTCGTCTGAAACAGCAACAGGAAACACCCGACTAATATATGCAGCCGTATAAAAATCGATATCAGTAAATATATTCGGATAAGCGAATGTAATGTTCTTTCTCCTGCCAACACTGTCAAAATCAGGACTACTCATGATGACCTCCTGGAATCGATCTGTCTTGGATTAAATTGGTATCATGATGACCTAATAATTTCATTATAATCTGCTTCTCGGGTTTGTCATAAAACAGACCCGTCACGCTTTCCCTCCTCATACCTCTTACATACAAATAAAAGACCCCTCCGAAGTGTTCATCATAGTCAAAATCCTTTATTTGCTTAGACAAATATTTTACGAGCGCAACCGTATATATATGATATTGTAAATCATATTTGTTTTCACGAATGTCTTTTTTCAAGCGATTAAAATCATAATCGGTTAGATCAGAACCTAAATAGTTAGATTTATAATCAACAATATAATATTTGCCATTATGCACAAATATGAGATCTATGAGTCCTACCAATAGTGACGTCGCTTCTATATTTGCTTTTCCAAATATATTTAACTCTCCTTGATCTTTCTGCTGGGACAATACGGATATCATTTTATTGATGTCATCTTGGTCAAAAGTTGACAAGAACTCCATCTCCCTCCTGGTTTCATGCCATTGTATTGATTGCAATCGCATCGCATCAATATTATTGTGCCCATCAAAACCTGCGCTCGATATAACTGCAGATAAATCTGTTCCAAGTACCTGGTTTACCATATCACGTAGCAATGGAACCGTTGTGTCTGGCTCGAAGCCGTGCTTTAAAGAGCACATCTTAAAGGTATCTTCCCAATGGGTTGGGTCACTGAAATCTATCAGTTCAAAAACTTCATGCCACAAATTCCCGGTCACCGCACCTTTTGGAAATTCAAATATCTCAGAAAACTCATCTGAAATGGGTTGATCTGTACTAACCTCTTCCATGACCGATTCATCGGAAAAATCATATTCGACATCCTCGCCGGTGTATTTTCGTTGAATTGAAGAATAGCTTGAGATGTATCTGTTCTTGAACAAACGTTTCCTACCAGTCGCACCGATTTTCATTTCTTTCAAATCAGTCATATCGTGGATTTCCTTAAACCTGATAAAAGTTCTTGGTATTTCATCGAAACTGACCAGGTTATGTGAAATCAATCCCCCTGACTCTTCTACTAAACGTGGAATGAGGGCTAACATCAGATTATCCTTAGTTATCGAACCTTCATCACCAAATCGAGATGCCAGATTATTTCCATCTGACACCCATTTCATGCGATCATTCCAATGTAATCCCCATTCACCTTTCATGTAACGCGACAGCAAAACACCACATAGAGGAGATCCATAATTACCATTATATCCTTGAAATGGTATATAGCATCTGTATTTCGCCCGCGTAACAGCAACATACATCAGCCTAATCCGATCCTGCCAGTCCTCCAACCTACTTAAAATACTTCCAGTGTCGTAAACATCATTATCATGATCCATGACAAGATGTTTGTCATCATTATCATCGACAGTAAAAATATTCCATTTATCATTAGAGTTGGTATTGAAATCCCACAGATATGGAGCGAACACAATTGGATACTCCAATCCCTTACTACTGTGCATTGTAATGATTTGAACTCGATCATCATCACTCTCCAGTCTGATTTTTCGTCCATCATCCTTCTTGTCGTCATCACTACGATGTCGTTTCAACCAATGGATCAGTCCACTGGCACTTCGATGCGTTTCCTGTTCCTCAGCATACATCAACTCACCTAAATGACGCAAATTGGTTATACTCCGTTCACCATTCTCTAATGCTACAATACGTTGTTCTGCACCCCATTGATCAAATAAATACCTAATCCCGCTTAGGACTCCATGTTGTTTCATCAAATCACCCGCTTGACGCAACTCCTCAAGTACGAATGACCATTTCAAGTCATTCTGCTCCAATTCAATGATATCGTTCACCGAATATCCGCCAATGGGAGATGTTAGCAAAGCCCGTAGTTTTCGTTTGTTTTTGGAATCTATCAAACACTCCAATAGTAAAGTTAACTGTTTAGCCTCATCAGAATTAAATACGCTACTGTCTCCCGACTCGACACTTGGTATACCTGCCTGGTTCAGCATGGATTTGATTACTTTTGCCTGAATCTTTTTGGAAACAAGAATCGCAATATCCCCGGGCGAGACTTTTTCGTCCTGATACTCTCCATTAAGATTTTTCTTTCGTATCCCAACTTTTCCACGGACTGAACCGGTTAGTAATTCGGAAATCTTATGTACAACCGAACGGACTAATGCTGTTCCAGACCCTGATTTTGTTGATACATCCTCCCCAATCTGGAGAAATCTTAACGGGGCAGCGTCTTCCAATTCTGACCAAAACCCATTCTCTGACTGAAATCCATCAGAATCAAAATACTTCAATGACTCGTCAAGAAAGCTGCCTTCATGTTGAAACAATACATTCACGGCCTGAACGAGGTCTCCCGCACTTCTGAAATTCGTTTTGAGTGTGTACCGGTTGGTGACTTTATCCCGAGCCCTGTAATATGTATTCAGATCGGCCCCACGAAACTTATAAATAGACTGCTTGGGATCGCCGATCATATACAAAAGTAATTCACTTGTCGGATCATCTACATACATGCGTCGAAATATGTCATATTGTACTGCATCTGTATCCTGAAACTCATCGATCATTGCTACGGGATATTGCGAGCGAAGCTTATCCCTTAAGAATCTGGCTGTGTTTGTATTACGAACTGGATCAAGTGCATCGCGCACAAAGGTCAACAAATCATCATAAATGAGTATCTGATCTTGCTTACGTCGACGAGCATACTCGACCTTAAGCTCATTCAGACTATTTCTGATAATGTATTTTCTATACCAATTAACACAATCAATGAACTCTTGATATCGACTATAAAAGATATGATCCGGGAATTGTTTTCCTGCTTTTAAGGCATCTTTGGTCTGACCTTTTTTTACCAAATAATCCCTGCTCAGCACCTCATGGTGCTGGATTTTTATGTTTAAGAACGGTTCTCTCAGGAACTCATTGACCGCATGCTCATACTTGTCCCAATTTTTTTCGAATCCACGCCCGGAGATACCAGCAGACTGTAATTGGTCACGTAGATTTTCAACTTCGGTTTCCCACATACTACGCAGTTGCATGCACCGATCTATAAGATTGCGTTCACGTTGCCAATTGGACAATCCGCCCCAACATTCTGGAACTTTCGGCTCAACAGAACTCAACTCGATCTCTGAATTGATCAACAGTTTTTTGAATGCTGATTCTATCTTCGAAAACTTAAGTTCATCGAGTAAAAGAGAAGAGAACAGTTCATTGCCAGGTACTGACAATCTCTTATTCAAATGTCTCCAGTGATCTGAAAGCACCTCACGTAAGAGCAGTTCAGAATCAGAAAGAATATTAATTTCTGAGCCAAGTCCCGCCTCAAATCTATAATCTGACAATACATTTTTACAGAACGAATGAATTGTAAAAATTGCAGCTTCATCAAACCTGGATTTACAGTAATCCAAATGACCAATTATGTCTTTATTCTTACCATATTTTTCTCGACAGAACTGCAAGAACGGGTCCCCACCTACATCAATATCTGAATTCTCAATGATTCTGGCGACCGCATTAATACGTTGTAGAATACGTTCCCTTAACTCCTGGGTCGCCGCATCAGTAAAGGTCACAACCAGAATTTGTCCCGGCTCAAGATGACGTTCGATCAACAGTCTGATGAAAAGCCCCTCAATATTCCATGTTTTACCTGTCCCGGCACTGGCTTCCACAAGATTAATGCCATGTAATGGTGCCACTCTCACATCAAAGGATATAAACTCCGCTTTCATGCGAAATCTCCTTTCATAAGATCAACGACCTTGACCAAAAAAAGACTGAACGCATCATATTTGGCGAACTCTTCAAGTCGTAAGCGCAAGTCAGCAGGATCTGAAATCGAAATAGATGTGGCAGTTGCTCCTTCATCATTGGATGATCTGTCCAACATCCCGTAGAATAATTGATGATCAATAGCTTTCCTGGCAAATTCCAACGGATGTGTATCCTTCCAGGCATGACGTACCCACACATCCTGAAGTACCTTTTCAACCTCACTTGCATGCGGTTTTTCTCCTACATCAGAAGAAATATCGAAAACCTTGTGCATCCCTTTTTGAACCGACTCAGAACTCAATTCATTTTTATCATACATCTGTTCCGCAAAATCAACGATGACGGGAACAAGATTCGCAACACTCATCACCATCATCACAACCAGATTTTGTACACGTACTTCTGCTTCTTCACGGCTCAATGGACGGAATTTCAATTCCTTATCTCTAAAAAACACTCTGGTTTGAACATCATCCTCCAAATTGCACAATACATGGTGAACCCAATACAAAAAAAACCTGCTGCCTTTGGAGCTACCTGCAGACAAAAACACATTTTCAGTTATATCATCAGATGAAATCAAATATCCGGCATCCACTTCCCCATGGAGTGTAAGATTGACCTCGGAAATATGCAGGTTAATTTTTTGGGTGTGTGGATGCATTTTTTCAATATCAGGTACCTTTTGTGCAAAGTCACTCCAATAAGTATGGAATTCCTGAATGGATTTCTCGAACCCGTGGACACCTGCAACACCATCAGGCAACCATCCGTTACGTTTATACCTTTGTTTTAACGTCTCGATTAATGACTCCCGGTCCCTCATCCAACGATCATGATTCCCGGATTGGATTTCACTATGAAATAGTTCAAGTAAATCATTACGAATGGCCCAAGAGGTAAGCTTATCGAGTTCGAATGGTTCAAAGTCCTCATCTGGCACCTCCTCGTCATAAAGATCGATACCATGTATATCTCTGAGCACATACTTGAATGGTTTTTTATAGAACTCAATCAAGTCCTTTATCGGGATCCCATCCGGGAACAGGGTCGAAATATTCAGCATATCATCGCCTGTTTTAAGCCGAACCGCTGCAACTGCAGGCGTCAACACCGGTAGGATAGGTTCACTCTTTTCCGTGTTCTTCTGTAGCTTTCGGGCTACACCTGCATAATGTGCAGAATAACTACGTATATCAGAAACTGGACTGAAATATGTGCTGTGAAATGGCTGCATTCTATGTTGGAATTCCTGTGGAATGTAACCCTGTTCGTGTCGACTTAGTCGTTCCATGAAATCATACAGTGTTGTAACCATTACTGAAGGTGCCAGAGTTTTTTGATCAATCTGACGATTACCAGTGAAACTGATCAGCAGTTTTTCAGTTACACAATACAGATAATCCAAAAATAATTGGCGGTCCCCACGACGTCTGATCCGGTCACCTGGACGATAGTTCTGACTGATAATATCAAAAGTGGATATAGGTGTTCGTCCCGGTAAGGCACCATCGTTGAGTCCCACCATTGCAACTACTTTGTATGGAAATTGATGCAGAGCCACCATCCCGGTAAATGTAATTTCACCCGGACTCCATGTGCGTCCGATCCCACCCGTTGAGAGTCTTTCCTCTATTTCATTTAGGAATACGGAAAATGGTATCACTTCGGAAAACAACTGTGCATCAGAAGATTTCAACGTTTGAATCGTCTGTTGCAAACGATCGCAGTATGGTATCCATTCGCGATCAGAAATGATATCCTGCAGCCAATTTTCCAATCGCTCACACCACTGAGGCAGAGTAAACTCCTCTCGCCCGGACGATCGAATCTGTTCAAGCACATCGGTCAATCGCAGTATGTTTCCAAGTAATTCTGTTTCAACTGAACTTAGCACCGCCGCACCCGATATCATATCATGATACACAAAATCTTGATTTTCTGATGAGGTATAAGCCAAGATGAGTCGGTCAAGTCCATGCCTCCAGGTATGTCTTCCATCCATTTCAAATCCCAGATCAGACAGATGCTCGGGAGTGCTACCCCATCGTATCATATGCTCATCAACCCATCTGTTCAATGTGCTTCTGAGGCCTTTTTGGTCAAGAAAATCACCTAATACTGGAGCCATGCCCAACCAATCCAGTATCTCCGTTGCCTTAAATCTTGATCCAGATAATTTTAGTGCCTGAATAAGTACTGAATGCACCAATTCTCGATTGGTCAGTTTTCCGCCACTGATCTGGATTGGAATCGACGGAGGAGGAGCGATACTAGGAGAAGAATCATCCTTCGGAGGATAGGTCCCAGAAAAATCGTTTTTCAGTGGATAGGTCCCCGTAGAATTGTCTTTCGAATGAGCGGACCCCGATGTATCGTCCTTCAGAGGAATGGTCACCGTAGAATTGTCCCTCGGAAAATCTGCCCACTTAGCACCGAAGACCTCCCGAACAAAAGGCGCATAAACGTCCGGCTCTGGACACACAATGGCTACATCCCCCGGACGGATCTCAGATGTATTGAAAAGATCCAGCAATTGGTCGTGTAAAACCTCAATTTCACGACGTGCACTATGACATCGATGAATCACAACACTTCCGTTTTTTTTCAGGATCTGAGGAATATCGGACAGCCCCGATGTTTCATGATTGATTAATTCGATCGGTAATCCATGATATTCAACCACCCCATGAACCACCTGTCTTGAATCCATCTGCTCTTCATTCAGACCATGTAAGTATGAATAAAGATCCCCCTGAGGAACTTCATTTCTACGAACATACCAATGGATGTCGATTGATTTGGACAATAACACCAAGGCCTCGACCATCGCGGGGGCAAGAGATCCGACACCAAAAACGGTCAATTCTGTCTGCAGATTCAACCCGGCAGCTGAGACATGACCTGATTTTAAATCTTGAATCAGATTGATAATCAGATCGGCACGATTGGGATATTCAGGCCAGTTATTACGAATTTCATTCCATAGTCCGGGTTGCCAATTATTGATATCCTCTAGTCCATGAATCTGATCAAAATGCTCAGCATGCTTCTTCGAACCGGTATATACACCCTCTATAGTACCTCCTGACCATTCAACGAGCCAGTCTGGCCGATAGATCAAATACTGATCATACACATCAGTAATCTGTGATGCCAGATCCCAACGAGCTTCGGTGTGTGTAGATGCGGTTGAGCCATTCCTTGAAATCACATTCAACCACGCTTTAAGTGACTGCCACTCCCCTGCATTATCCAATAATTTGAATATCATCCATCGCAGCAAATGTCGATCCAGCAACTGCTTTCTTACAGAACTATCCCTGATTTCAAACAACTTCCTGAAAAAACCTGCTGGCAGTTCAAAATGTAAATTTGCACTAATCCCGGTTCGTTCCGCCTCCTGCACTTGAATCCACTGAGCCATATCCATATTTGGGACAATGACCAAGTCGGGCGACAGCGGATGAATTTTTGAACGGGATTTTCCGGCATCGCTCCAGGCGTTGAATAATTGGTGCAGGTTCTGAGCTTCATGGAGATATAACATGCCCCATTATAGCGCTTTTAGACCAAAACTTGAAACATCGTTGTCGATGGATGTCGGACAATTATATCGTTTTCGAATAGGTCGGTTTTTCTGATTTTGCAGGAAGCCAGGCATCAAATATCATAGCAATATTTCTAAGAAATAATCGCCCCATCTCTGTTACCTTCACACCTGCCGGATCTACTTCAACCAGACCGTCTTCAGCCAGTAACTGTAGTTTCTCCAATTCGTGCCTGAAATATATTTGAGTACTGATGTTATACTCCAGATCCATGTCATGCCAGTCCAATACTTGTCCACACATCAATCTCATGATGACATCTCGTCTGAGTGTATCATCAGCAGAAAGCGTATAGGATTTGTGCACAGGCATCACACCACGATCAATGGCGGCATAATAGTCATCCAATGACTTGTATCTTTGCCACATGATCGGTCCTGTCTGACTGATCGCTGACGCTCCGAATGCCCATGTTTCGGTTCCCCTTCGCGTACTATAACCTTGAAAATTCCGCTGAAGTGTGCCATTGTGCAAGGCTTTAGCCAATTCATCATCCGGGCGGGCAAAGTGATCCATTCCGATGTATACATACCCTTCTCGTTCCAAAAATTCGATAGAGTATTGTAACATTTCGAGCTTCTCGTCCGGACCCGGTAATAAATCGGAATGAATCAGGCGTTGAGACGGGAATAAATCCGGTAGATGGGCATAATTGTAAATAGCCAATCTGTCCGGATTCATCAACATGACCTCATCCAATGTTTTTGCGAACAATTTAGGGGTCTGAGCCGGTAACCCATAGATCAGATCCATGTTGATCGAATGATATCCAGCTCCCCTGAGCCAGTCTACAGCCTGCTGGTTGATCTCTAATGGCTGAATACGATGTATTGCTTTTTGGACTTCTTCATTCAGATCCTGTACCCCAATTGATGCTCGGTTGAACCCAATACTTCGCAACATCTGCACATGCGCCTTGGTCATATGTCTTGGATCCATTTCCACACTACATTCGGCCTCAGGGACAATATCAAAATACTCCTGCATCAACAATTTAAGCCGGAGTAATTGTTCCGGGGTCAAAAAGGTCGGTGTACCTCCTCCCAAATGCACCTGAGTGACTGTCCGACCCGATGGCAAATGTGGATTCGTGAGTTCAAAATCTTTTTCCAGATAGTCCAGATACCGATCGGCATCTTTAATATTCCGGCTAATTACCTTACTGCACCCACAATACCAGCACAATGACCGGCAAAATGGGAGATGAATATACAACGACAATTCCTTCCCGGTATCAGACACCATTCCAAGCTCTCGATGGAATTTATCCATTTTACTGACCGGTTTGAGCAATAATGCTGTCGGATACGATGTGTATCTGGGTCCCGTAGTGTTATGCTTCCGGATCAGTTCCTGGATTGAATAAGATTTCATACTCTTTATACTTAAATTGATTCAGGACTCGCTCACATTTGATGAACATATTGGCCCGTTTTTACTTACATTTAAAAATAATCACACATTTGACCTGATAAAAGCAACGAACGTGTGATTGCTAACAATTGAAAGGGATATCACAAATATTGTAAACTTATGAGACCAACGCACCCTACATTTATCATTATTTTGATTACTTTTATCTCGATTGCCTTACTTTCTTGTCAAGATTCCGAAACTGGATATCAACAACAATCGCTCGATGAGAGACATCATTCAGGGTATGCTCCCGGACTGGCGCTTCAGATGCATTTTATCCAACAATGGACACATAAACTGGGACTATCAATAGAAGCTCAGAACACAGAATCGGTCGATTTTTACCATCATGAGCTTGAAGAGGGCATCGAGGAACTGATTGAAACGATCGATGAGTACGATGGATTCCCCATCTCGGACTTGGCTTCTGGATTCATGATTCCTGTCATTGAATCTCTGGAGGACGCCTTTGATTCGGGAGACTGGAATTTAATCCGAAGTCGATATAGTGTACTGATTCAGGCTTGTAACGCTTGCCATGCGGCAACCGACCATGGATTTATCAAAATTACAGAAGGATTCGGGAACAATCCGTTCAATCAGGATTTCAGTGTAGATTGATCAAACGTCCGTATTGCCTTTTAGTCCTTCGTTGAGCTCTTCCCGAAGTTCCTGAATATGAACTCCGAGATCATTTCTAAGGTCAAAAACACGTTCGTGTAGGGCTTCATAATCTATGAATCGGATGAATGGCCTGTCTTTCAGCTCCTGAAGCAGTTCAAGTACCTGGTTTGCGTGATTTAGTGCACGACGACAATAGGCAATATTACCTCCAAGGACATCCAAATCAAATCCGAAGGCAAAGGCACCGGCTATACGTGAACTCACGTTGACCATTCCGGTGATAAATTCAACAAACTTGGGTTCCTGTTCTTCTTTTGGAACGATTTCAGCCAGTCGCAACATATCTGCTGCAAGCTCTCTTGCCTCATCATAAAGCTGCATTTCAACCGCTTCTTCAGATTCATTCAGAATTTCATTGGCGATCCAAGTAGCGATATCTTCTCCACCCTCACCTGTGTTGAAATCCAGAGAATCCTTGAAATATTCTGCATCAAGACCCTTTTTCCACTCTTCTCCGTCTTCCATGTCTTCATCCTCTTCAGACTCCTCGGCACTCATGAAAAAGTCATCGATCTCATCGTCCTCATCATCCCAGTCATCTTCATCATCTGGGAAATACGCGTCCTCAAACATGAGTTCATCCTCAATATACGCGTCAATGGCATCCAATTTGGATTGAAATCCGTTCAGGAACCTTGACCATCTCGGAGTTTGCTCTCCCAGGTTGGTTTCGATGTAGGTGCGCAACTTTTCGCTTTTATCCTCCATCTCACTGAGATGTTGCTCCCACTGTCGTTCGTTCCAGATCTCGTCTTCAAAAGGTTGCATAGAGATGATCCTGAATTTGATGTAGCACGTAGATTTTCAACTGTTTGGTCAAAGTCTTTCGAGGGTACCAATCATGACTTGCGTCATTTTAGGTTCGGCCATATCTGCGGCCTCCAGAATGTGTTTCATTTCGACAGGTTCAAGTGCGTCAGGGAAGCACTCATCTGTGATCACAGAAATTCCAAGAGTTTTCATACCCATGTGTATCGCTGCAATTACTTCAGGTACAGTACTCATTCCAACCACGTCGCCACCGATTTGACGCAAGAAACGGTACTCAGCACGGGTTTCCAGATTAGGTCCCGTGACTGCAACGTACACACCCTGATGCATTTTTATACCATTGTCCAATGCCACGCGTTCTGCCAATTCAATCAATTCCCGAGTATAAGGCTCACTCATGTCTGGGAAACGTGGACCCAGGTCGTTGTCGTTCGGACCAATCAGTGGATTGTCTCCAAGTAGATTGATATGATCGGTGATGCACATAATATCGCCGCGCTGGAAATTCGGGTTCATCCCACCACATGCATTTGAAACGAGAAGGGTGTGTGCTCCATTTTCCTTCAGGACACGAAGTGGGAAAACAATCTGTTGCATGGTATAACCCTCGTAGTAGTGAAAGCGTCCCTGCATGGCAACCACTTTCTTTCCACCCAATTCACCAAACAGCAGTCGTCCGGCATGACTTTCAACAGTTGAAACCGGAAAATGTGGTATTTCTGTGTAAGATATACTGCATTCAACAGTGATCTGCTCGGCCAGGCGACCCAATCCTGTACCCAGTATGATGATATACTCAGGGCGCAGGGCTGTTTTTGATTGAATAAACTCTAATGCTTCAGATCTTTTTTTTCTGAATTCTGCTACAGTTTCGTATGTCATGAAATAATGCTGGTAATTCGTGTTAATCGAGTTTGTCTATAATTTCGTCGAGATCGTCGACATCGGCAATTCCGGATGAGATGATCCGGGAATTATCCTTTGCAGGCAATTCTGTTTTTGGCAAAAGTCTATTCTGGTTGTAATCATCCGAGTTTGGTGGCAGATTGAAAATTCCGGCTTCGTCTCGGGTAAATCCATTAAGTGATTCTTGGGCAAGGTCAAGATAAGACCTCATGCCTCGAACTATTTCATCACGACGATTCAAAAGTGCAAGGATTTCTTGTCGAACCTGATGTCTTTTCTGATTGGCTTCCCTAAGTACGTTTTCAGCCTCCATTTCGGCTTTCATGATCCTGTTTTTCGCCTCATCTTTGGCAGCAGACAATTTCTGTTCAGCCGATTCCCGCGCTGTTTGCAACGTTTCGTGCAAGGCGTCTTCGACCTTTTCATAGTGCTTCAGTTTCTCTTTGTACTGCTCAATATCGCGTTCAAGATCACGATTTTTACCCACAAGGTGTTCCCACTCATTGGCTACGACATTCAGGAACGCCGTCACCTCTCCAACATCATAACCCCGTAAAGATTTTTCGAAATTCTGTTGTTTGATCTCAAGAGCGGTAAGTTTCATGCCTATAGTTTCATTAACTGGATAAAATGAATGTTCTAAGTTAACGATTTTTTTGGTCATTAGGTATGAGAAAAGAGAACAGTACGCTCAATTACCTATCCCTCAAACTATTCTTAAGTCCTTTAACATCATCGATGGTATCATCTTTATCGATATCAATCATGTTACCCGACTCTCGCAACTTCCTTTGGTCAATTAAATCCTGGTCTACCACGATGGCTTCCAGCGTTTGGATACGCTTTTCAACTTTTAGTTTATACTCAATGAATTCCTTCATACTGACCACATCCGAAGGTAATTCCTTTTTCCCTCTTGATTCGATTGCGGTTCTGATCAACTTGAAAATACTTCCAAAAATGTACGCAGTAAGCCCAATTCCACCAAGGATGGCAATTGCAGCGATTACAAACTCAGGTCCGTCCATAGTAGTGTATTGGGATTAGCTATTTGTCTTTTTCTTGGCAAGTTGATTGATCAACTTTTCATTGAATTCATCTTCAGATTCGAAGTCAAAACTATCGGCGTCGGCCATATTCTGTCCTGAAAATTCATCAGGGGAGGTTGCCGCGATAGCTTCAAGATTTCTAACACGCTTGCGAAGTGCCTCAAGCTCACTTTCATATCTCTGAAAGCGATCCTTTAGCTGGCCATCTACTTTCTCAGCCCTATCTTTCGACTTGAAATAAGATTTCAATACTTCGCCGATTGTTGCGGCAACCACGATTACCGCTATCATTGTCCACAGACCCATCGCTACACCTAAATTATTTTAATCTTATTAGTTACATAGCTTAGAATACGCAAATTATATAAAAAAGTGGCAAGAATTTTATTCTCTTTCTCCAAAAATTGCTGTACCAATTCTCACCATGGTCGCCCCTTCTTCTATCGCTACCGATAAGTCATGCGACATACCCATCGACAATTCGTTTAAGTGCAGAGCACCATCATTCAGTCCGGTATACATATCCCGAAGCTCCCGTAATAACCTGAACTGTGGTCTCACCACCTCTGGATCTGCCTCCAAAGAAGCCATACCCATGAGTCCACACAACTTGAGATGCTTGAATGACCGGCTCTCCAGTAACAACTCTTTCAAATCGTCCGGATCACATCCACTTTTTTGTTCCTCATCGCTGATGTTCACCTGGATCAATGTATTGATGCTACGCCCATGTTCAGCGGCCCGACGATCGATCTCTTCAAGTGCTTTTAGTTTTGGAACGGAATGTATCCAGTCGACCCGACTCGCCAAGTATTTGATCTTATTGGTTTGAAGAGTACCGATCATGTGCCATTTGATCTGAGTACCGGTTGCCAATTCCCCTCCGGATTCCATCTTTGGGACCAGTTCCTGTACCCTGTTCTCACCAAAATGCAACTGTCCGAATCCATGCAATAACTTGATGCTTTCAAAGGGATGGGTTTTACTTACGGCAACCAATGTAATTTCATCGGACGATCGTCCTGCATTTAACGCAGCCGACCGAATATCCATCAACACCCGATTCCATCGGTCTTTTAATCCAGAGGCATATTGGGAAATCATTGATTAAATAATGTTTATTATATTGCTGAAAACTCGTATATTACGTTTCTCTGCAAAATTCAGATTCATATTTAGAGTTTTTTCGTATCCCTGAATTTACAAAAAATATCAAGCGATTCAGGTGGGATTTTAAAAATCCCCGACCGTACACTCAAATGAAAGGGGTGTTCCGACAAGGGGTATGAGTAAACAAGTCCGGCATATTTCTGATTTTATCGAGTCCTGGGCCCCTTTCTCAACCCAGGCAGAATATGACAACTCCGGTCTCCTTATCGGATCTAAAAACTCAGCCTTAACCGGCATCCTCACCTGCCTCGATATAACAGATGCTGTTGTGGATGAAGCCATCGAAAACGATTGCAACCTCATTGTAGCCCATCATCCGGTCATCTTCCGCAAAATTCAACGCATCGATCCAGATACCGACCACGGATCCCTTCTATATCGCCTCATCCAAAACAATATTGCCGTACTTGCTGTGCATACCAACCTTGACGCCGCTCAAGATGGTGTTTCGTTTGTTTTGGCTGACCGCATTGGACTCACTTCGCAGGAATTTTTGACCTGGAATGACGATGACCAAACTCATGGATATGGGGTAATCGGATCACTTAGCACACCGCATAGTCGTCCCGACTTTCTGAACATGATCTGTGCTGCACTGAACACCCCTGCTATACGATTCGCCGGATCAAAACAAACGATCTCACGTGTAGCGGTCTGTGGTGGGACAGGTATATCTCTGGCGAGCGTTGCATTCGCAAAACAAGCCGACGCTTTTGTGACGGCTGACATCAAGTATCACGAATATTTCGATTTTCCTGAAATGTTAAAAGTGGATGCGGGTCATTTCGAAACAGAGATTCACATTGCCGACTATCTTACAAAAAGATTAAAAGAAGTATTTAACGACATTTTGATCAAGACTTCATCCGTAATTACCAATCCGATGAAAGTTCACATTGCATCAGAGCTTAACTCCTCAAACACACAAAAAACCATCCGATCGTAACCTATGAAAGAAGTGATTCAAAGTCTTGTAAATCTGCAGTATATCGACTCCAGGATTGACGAACTCAAACGACTTCGTGGCGACTTGCCCGAAGAAATACTGGACATCGAGTACGAGATAGATCGCACGAGAAACCGAATCGTACGACTTGAAGTTCAAGAAGTTGAACTTCAAAAAGAACGTACCAACCTCGGAATCGAGATCCAGGATTCACATACACTCGTTAGCAAGTACGAAGCACAGCAAATGTCTGTTCGTAACAATCGCGAGTACGATGCATTGACCAAGGAAATCGAAGCCCAGAAGCAGTCCACCGAGAACAACCGCTCCAGACTCGAAGAAATCGAAATCATCCTGAGTGAAGCAGGTAACGAGTTGAAAGTGCTCAAAGTGGAACTCGAAAAACTGGAAGCAGTACTCGACGACAAAAAAAGCAATCTCGACGAAGTTGTTGAAAACACAAAGAACGAAGAAGCCATGCTTGTTGAAAAACGAACTGAAGCCACTTCCAAAATCGAACCGAGATACCTTCGTAGCTATGAGCGACTGAGAAATGGTCTGGCGAATGGCTTAGCTGTGGTTGCAATGGAAAAAGGTTCTTGCCTGGGTATGATGCTACCTCCACAAGTGCAATTGGAAGTCAGAAAAATGTCCAAAATCGTGATAGACGAAAATTCTGGCCGAATCGTTGTAGATTCAGAGTTCTTTGATAACGCCAAACAAGAATTGGCCATCTGATATTTTTAGCGTGGGAAGGCTTTGGATCACCTTTCCCACCCTTTTAATCCCAGGTACCACACTTGTTTTTTTCTCCCCCTTTTCGGGTAATCGCTCTGACGTATAGTCAGGGAGGAAAGTCCGAACACCAACGGACTCCGTGCTACCTAACGGGTAGGCTTCCGGCTTGCCGGAAGACAGATAGTGCAACAGAAAGTATACCGCCTGATCTGGATTTATTCAGTCAGGTAAGGGTGAAATGGTGGGGTAAGAGCCCACCGGCACAATGGTGACATTGTGTGCAATGTAAACCTCACGGGGTGCAAGATCAAGCAGACAGTATGCGCCGTCCGTCGTGACGCTGTCGGGTAGATTGCTAGAGCCTGGTGGCGACATCAGGTCGAGATAAATGATTACCGTCTGATTCATTTCAGATACAGAATTCGGCTTACAGAACTGGGGGAGAAAAAAACAAGGCTGTTGGTTGAGTTACCTTATCACATTTCATTTAAAGAACACGATTATCGAAACACCCCTATTTGTTTGGGATAATCACATCCCTCGCCCCACAATCAACCGTTCTTTATCTTGCGTTCAATTTCTCGTTTGGCATCTTTTTCAGCCAGTGTCTGCCGTTTGTCAAACACTTTCTTTCCACGGGCCAATCCAATCTCGATTTTCGCTTTTCCATGTTTGAAATATAACGCCAGTGGGACTAACGTAAAGCCCTTCTGTGTAATAGCCTTATCAATTTTCTGAATCTCATCTTTATTCAACAACAATTTTCGCTCACGTCTGGTATCATGATTGTTGTACGACCCTTGCTCAAATTCCTTGATATAAAATTCCTTCAGGAATATTTCTCCGTTTTTCATATAAGCGAACGAATCAACAAAGGAGCAATTGCCCTTGCGTAGCGACTTGACCTCGGTCCCTTGCAAAACAATCCCAGCCTCCCATGTCTTATCGATATGGAAGTCATGCCTTGCTTTACGATTCTGTACCGATATCGGACCTTTTTTGGACTCGTTCGCCATGAAAACCTATTCTGCCACTCCTTGTGGAATTTCTCGATTCAAACTGCGATAAATTGACTCGATCTGCTCAATCTCAACTTTAGCTCGTTCATTTTCTGGATCCAATTGGAGGACCCTTCTATACTGTCGTAATGCTTCAGGCATTCTGGTACGCTGTTCTGTCAATGATCCGTAGGTCAACTCGAGTGCATAGGTCATATGAGCGGCTACTTTAAGATTCCTGATTTCAGGATCATTCTCATCCAATCCCCGTAACGTGTTCAATGCATCGGTGTACAAACTATGCTCTATGTAGAATTGAACACGATCTGATAGTGAAAGACTTTCGAAATCTGAAGGGAACACTACTGCAGACGACTGTCCTTGGTCAGGTGCGTCACTTGATTGTTCACCCGTGTTACCACAGGCCGTAAAAGCTACAACAACAGCAAGAACCAAAAGTATTTTTATCAATAATTTCATAATTGGATATTTGATCGTTCGATGTGTATGAGGTCGTTATCGGGCACGGGGAAATGTAGTCCCCCTGACCAATATTCGTAAACTTCAAATTGGGTTAAATCGGGCGCAGACAGGTAAAATAAGGAATTTACAGCTGTTTTAGTAGTGGTTTTTAATAAATCAAAAGATCACAAACACCGGACTCAAACTGATACATAGCACAAAAACGACCATCGCCAGCCAACCCAACACTTTTCTTCCGGGAGTCAGTGGTTTTTCGACAAGAACAGGTGGATGTTCGATCCCGACCAGGAACAAAAGGAACATGGACCAAACAAACCAAATCAGGTAACCCGCTGCTGGATTCATCCCCACGAACAGATATACACCCGCCAATGCACCACTAAATGCCACAATCCAGGCCGGGAGAATCCATTTCCAATCACCTTGCATCGCACGACCGAACATAGCCAGGATGGCCAGTCCCCAAAGGGACCAGCTTAGCGTTGCATATGAATTATCATATCCCTCCAATAATGTATGCAAAACGGGTACCACGCCAACCCCGGCAAGCGAAACCAAAGCCACATAAAACAGCCTGGCAAATATTCTGTGTCTCTTATACCCGATAAGACAATACAATATATGTCCCCCATCAAGCTGCCCCACCGGCATCAAATTCAGGGCCGTAAAGAACAAACCCAGCCAGCCAGCAAATAAAAACGGATAGTGATACATTTCCCACATAGGAGGTACATCCTCAAAAAATGAGGCTAAAAACCCAAATAGGATGGTGTTCCCCAAGACCATGATTTCAGGAATCTCGCCATCAGACATCGGCACCTCGGGATATTCACCAAATGTATCCACATATTGCTGTACTGAGTCGTGACCCGGAAAATTATGGATGTATTCAGGACCAGGCATGGTCAAAAAGCCTACGATCAAAATGACTATCGAGACAACAAATCCGGCAATGGGTCCCGCAATTCCAATATCAAATAGCTTTCGACTATCTGTAACTGGTTCTTTGATTTTGATCACCGCTCCGAAAGTACCGATAAATAGAAACGGTAAAGGAATGAAGTAGGGAAGCGACGTCCTAATACGATGTCTCACGGACGCGAAATAATGACCAAATTCGTGTGTCCCCAAGAACAAGAGTAACAGCGTTGCGAAGAGTAATCCATCCAGCATGAGATCCCAAAATGATTCTGCGACTGCAAAACGCCCCACAAAAGCAATACCTCGTTCAGAAACCGTGATTACAGTAAGCAGAAACAAGAGTATATGTTTAGTAAGCGTCTTGCCTGACAGATCCTGAAGAGGTTCATGTTCACTATGGCGCTGTCGTCCACTCAAATGATATGGATCGGGATAAGGAAATCGGCTTCCCTTTCCGATGCGATCTCCATCCAAATGATGTTGCTCTTTGATCTCTTTACCTTCGTCCACAGTTCTCCTGATTGAAATTATCCGATTCGACTGACCGGCAATGTCATACAACGTGCACCACCACGACCTCTGCATAATTCATGCCCTAAAAAGCTGATGGCTATCTTTTCTGAACCGGTTGGGTTAAACCCTGAGTCTTTGTACTTATCAATAAATTCATATTGATTCATTATAGCATATCCGTGTTCCCTCATCGTTTCAAATGTACGCACATTTCGTTCATATCCAACAACTACACCCGGGGCAAGAGCAAACAAATTTGCACCATCACTCCATTGCTCTCTTAATTGCATTACTTCATCATCACCACCACATTTGATAAAAGTCATATCACGTTGAAGCGCCTCCTCCAAAGCGGCGTGTAATGAATTTTTCAGATCTGTTACTACACGTCCGTCTTGCATGGTCAATGCTACCACATTATCGGCTCGGTCCATGATCGCAGGTGGAAAAGCGACGCATTCGTTCGGACTTGAAAAAGTAAAAATCGTATCCAAGTGCATGGATGAACGTTGCTTTGGGATGTCGACGATCAACACTTCCCGAAAACCACATTCCAGAATAGATCGGCCGGCAGACATGACCCCACTAAACGATGTGCGCTCACTCATCCCAATCAAAACCACATCCTCTGAAGCGATCAAAATATCTCCGCCTTCAATGGTATCGGCGTCCGGAATCCTGATTGTCCGATTACGGACACTTGCAAACATCGGATGGAAGCGAATTAGCACATCCATCAGGATGGATTCCCGAATTCGGGCTACTTTGGCAGCACTCGACAGGACGATATGGGTGCCAAGGACAGCGGCAAGATCGCGGGTAAACAGAATATTGGGTGAGGGATGCATCCGGAGTCCACGTATTTCAGGAGTGACACCATGGATGGCAAAATTACATAATGAAACCGGTGTGAGGTCAATAAGTTCATTTCTGAACTGTTTTATGACAAGTCGGTCAGGGTGGCGTTTGAGAAGTTTATCAATGAAAAGTTCACGGGCGTCAGGCTGTTCGAACGCCTCCACAATCAGATCGACAATTTCAAATACCTGTCCACCGGATGGCATGGCCACCTGGAATACCTCGAGCATATCGCGGTGCTCTTTAGCTGCCTGCGATTCGAAAATGATGTCATCGAAAAGCAATTCCTGCTTGATTTCAGGATGTACGAGTGACACCTCATGTCCGGGAGTGTGGACAATTACCCCATTCAGTCGGGCTGTTTCTGACGTGACTTGTATCTGCATAATATCTCTCATTATTGTCGCGGTACAAATTAAACATCGGCGTTGAGTTTACGATACCTGACGGTTAATAAATCTCTCATTTTTATCGCGGTTCAAAGGCCTAATATACGTTATCTTTTCGATTCTCTTTTCCCCGATGTCTTAATATCTTTGAACATGGCATCAAAATCAGAAATCCTATCACTTGTCTACTTGCTCGACGATCCCGATGAGTTTGTGAGATCGTCGGTGTTGGATCGATTCAATACGCTGAGTTATAGTGCGATTCCGCTAATAGACGAGGTCAGAGCATCGACCAAAGATCCAGCGAAACGCAAGGTTCTGGATGACACATTACTCAATCTTACGTTACCTTCGATCCAGCATGAGTTTCTGGATATTCTGGATCGTGGCATCGTTTCAATTGAAGATCTGGAAAAAGCGATCCTACTTTTGTGCCGGATAGAAAATCCGACAATTCGGGAAGAGATTTATATCCGCAAACTCAATTTCATGGCCAGTGAAATCCAAGCTGAGATTTTGTACACTCTGCAGCCTGTGAAACAAATGGAATTGCTGTTGTACCACGTTTTTCAGACACATGGATTTCGTCCACCAGCCAAACCTGATTTCACATCAACTCAAATACAGCTTAGTAGTGTTTTGGATGGAAGAGAAGGGATTCCCCTATCGTTGACACTTATCGTATTGTTTCTGGCCAGAAGATTGGAGTTACCATTTAGTGGCGTCAACATGCCTATCCATTTCCTGATGAGATATGATTTTGATGCTCAAGTAGTATATCTGGATCCATACAATGGAGGCAGACCCGTCTCGGTTGAAGAATGTCTGAACTTTCTGAAGAAAAACAACATCCGTCCGGAGCAGGAATACTTCAACAGATCTACTCCGCTGGATATGCTGAACCGGAGTCTGCGGAATCTGTATAACGCCTACCAAGCCTCCGACGACCAAATCAGAAGATCGATCGTCGAAGTACTATTGGATGTAGTTCAAGGCTCCTGAGCAAGACCTTAGACTCCTCTTGCAGGATTATCTTCAGTATTGATGGATGTCGTACAAGGCGCCTGAGCAAAAATCAATTCTTCCTGATCTTATCTCCGTCCTTGAGCTGTCTTGACAACAGACGATAGTTACCTGTTACAATTTCGGCCCCCTCGTCAATTCCACGTAATATCTGGATGTGTGAATCGTCATTGATACCTGTCTCAACCTCAACCATGGTGGTTTTATCACCATCCACTATAAACACAACTCGACGGATATCTTCACGGCGCACACCGGTTGTAGTATCTGTTGATGATGCCTCTATGACTTCAACAGACTCATCATTCTCTGAGGTTTCTTCTGATGTATCATCTGATGTGGAACCACCTCTTGAAGTACGGTTCAGTGTGGCGAAGTCACGAACCGTGACGGCCTGGATTGGAACGGCGACCACGTTATACTCGGTATGGGTTTCAATATCAACCGTTGCCGACATGCCTGGTTTAAAATCAGGAGCACGCTCACTACCGGATAATTCTTCAACGGCAGCTCGCCTCATCAACTCAGGACTTGCATTAAGATTGTGTGGGGTCGTAATCCGAACTTTCACCACATACTCGGAAATCTGCTCAGTCGTTCCTTCACCCCGTCTAATGGCCGAATTAGCGATTTCTGTTACAACTCCGCTGAAATTACGTCCCGAATATGCATCCACCAGAATTCGCGTTGTGTCTCCTACTGACACTTTAACAATGTCGTTCTCGTTGACACGTACTTCAACTTCCATTTGCTCCAATCGTGCGATTCGCATGATTTCGGTACCCGCCATTTGAACACTTCCTACAACCCTTTCACCGGTCTCAACATTTAGTCTGCTGATGGTACCACTGATCGGGGCTCGGATCACGGTTTTGCGAAGTTCTTCCTGGGCCTGACGCAACGAGGCTTCAGCGCTTTGAACACTGAATCTTGAAGCATTGTAATTAGCTTCATCCGCATCGAATTGTGTTTTTGCCGTAACATATTCCATTTCAGGGATTACGTTACGCTCATACAGTTCCTTTTGTTTCTCGTAATTCAGCTTTGATCGAAGCATCCCGGCAAGAGCCTGTTGCTCACGGGCTTTTGCATTTAGTAATGCAGCCTGGATCTCATCGATTCGGGCCTGATAAATGTCAGGACGGATACGCAATAGCAGATCACCCTGGTTCACAAAATCACCTTCTTTGACAGTAAGCTGAATAATTTCACCACTTACGTCAGGTGTAAGCACAACTTCAACCTCTGGACTTATCACGCCTGATGCAGAGACCAACTGAGTGATTGTTTTTCTTTCTGATTTACCGGTTTCGACCAGTAAACCGGATTCATCACCGAGCCACCCCATGGTTCTGGCAAGTATTCCGAATCCTACGAAGAGTACGATACCTATGCCTATGATAATGAACGTGCGTTTGTTTGAATGCTGTGCCATAATACTGATTTGTTATTCTGAAATGTTACGTTCTTAGACGTATTTCGATGTGATTGGTTATGTAAAATTTATTCGTATCGAAGACATTCGATCGGATCGAGATCAGCCGCTACCCGTGCAGGATAAACACCGAAGACCAGACCAATAGCAGTCATGCTCAATACACCGGTAATTATAGCTCCCCAGGGCATCACGAACCCGGTCTCCATACTTAATGATAACAGGTTTCCTCCCAACACTCCCACTACGATACCCAGTATACCGCCTATCTGACAGATGACTATGGTCTCCAGGAGAAACTGTTGGACAATCGCTTTTCTGGTTGCCCCGATCGATTTTCGTATACCGATTTCTTTGGTTCGTTCGGTTACAGATACCAACATGATATTCATTACTCCAATTCCGGCACCTAATAAGGAAATGCCCCCCACGACGAGTCCAAAGATCAGCAGTATGCCTGTAAAACTATCAAAAGTGCCTCGAAGAGATTCATTCGTGGCAATCTCAAAGTCATTGGGATCACCGGGATCTACGCCTCTGATTACCCTGAATAGTCCGGTTAGCTCGTCAATGGTTTCATTGATAAGCATAAAATCTGGCGCCTGAACCATAATGGCTACATTTCTTTCAGACCCATAAACATTTGACAATCGGGTGTAGGGTGCCATTACAAATTTATCGAGCGATTCACCAAATGCTGTACCCTTTGCTTTAGCCAATCCAACAACCAGATAGGATTGTCCGTCGATGCGGATGGTCTGACCAATAGGTGACGATCTATCGAACAATGCCGTCCTGACGTCTTCTCCTATGATGGCGACCGGACGGTTATTCAATACATCATCCAGAATCAGGTCCCGACCTTCTTCGATTTCATAAGCATTATTAGCCATCCAATACTCATTGCCGCCGTAGACCAGGACATCCGGATTTGTAGATTTGCCCTCAGCCTCAATTTTTGTAAAGCTGAATCTCACATCCGGACTCATGAATCGACCCAACGTCGTGCGCTCCCGGAGCTCTTCATATTGTCTGAAAGTGATGATCTTTCTGTTTCTGAAACTGTCGTTGCCCATGTTCACCACCGGACGGGTACTGATATTTATTACAGATCCCCCCATCAGTGTTAGAGTTTCCTTAAAATAGGTATCGATCACCTTTACCGCAGTGGAGGCAGATATTACGGCAAATACTCCTATTACTATGGCGAAAAGAGTCAGTGATGACCTGAGTTTGTTTTCACCCAACGACGAGATAGCAATTCTAAAAATCTCTGAAATGTTCATGATCGATTCTATTATTCGTAGCGAAGTGATTCAATTGGATCGGCTTTGGCTGCCTTATATGCAGGTAAAAATCCGAATGTTACTCCGACAATTGTACAAATGATGAAGGCCCAAAGCACCGTAGTCCAGTCCATATAAGCGACAAAAAACTGGTTGACCAAATAGGATGTCCCTACCGAGAATATGACACCTATCAACCCTCCAAAGGCACATATAACCACAGATTCAACCAGAAACTGATAAAGTATTTCGCTGGATTTTGCACCAATGGCTTTTCTGATACCAACTTCTTTGGTTCTTTCTTTAACGGAGACGAACATGATATTCATAACACCGATTCCACCAATGAACAGCGCCAACGCCGTAAGAAAGTAGCCAATTGCGTAGATAGCGCCGGTCATGACTTTGTATTGTTGCCGGAACATATCCAGTTTATTGATCGCAAAATCGTTGGGTTGTCCGGGTTCCAGTCGGCGAATTCGCCTCATGACGCCTTCCACCTCATACTCCCCTTGCTGGAGTAGTTCTTCATTCGCAAACTTGACCTGTAGCTGCACTCCCCGCCGAAATCCATAAATTCGTCCGTAGGTCTGGATGGGTATAATAATTTGGTTATCAAAACTCTCAAGCCCGAGGAAGTTACCTTGTTCCTCCATCACGCCTATCACTTCAAATCGCTGACCCATTGCCCGGATCGTCCGTCCTACGGCCTCACGTTCACCGAATAGGGCTTCGGCAACGCCATGACCAATTACTGTGACACTTCTGGCGGCTCTGTTCTCTTCTTCTGTGAAAAAACGTCCGTCGGCTATCTCAATGGCTCCAGTTATAATGTAGGATGTGGATACACCTCGCACGTCGACTCGTTCAACTACTTCAGATTCAAATGTGGCTGTAGTGCGGGCGTACATCATAGCCGCTACGGCTTCAACTGTTTCAGACATGTCTTCGATTTGTTCAGCATATCTGACTTCCATTTCGCGACGGTTAATATACTCCCACCAATTGTACTGTCCTCCAAAACCCCATGGCCATTTTTGGACGTACAGCACATTCTGACCTAACATGTTCAAACTGGATTCAAATCCACGATTCACCCCATCGATTAGCGTGGCCATAGTCGTAACGGACACAATACCAATTACGATACCGAAAGTGGTTAGAAATGCTCGCATTTTATTGGCCCACAAAGAGGCCCATGCGATTTTAAATCCTTCAAACAAGCTGCGTCTGACCATGTGTGGACGAAATTATTACAAATTAATCGACTTCTGAATTGGTTATACTACGACTAATCTATCATATTGTTTCAATAAAAAAGGGGTTCGATCAAAATCGAACCCCTTCAGGGTTTACAACTTAGTGCACATGTTAGCAAAGCTTGGAACAATCATCACCCCGCCAGAAAACGACGGAGTTGCATTACATTGAACATGTTAGCAAAATCCAAGCACGAGCTTGTATCTGAGCTGATGGCCAGGATTTGCAACAATGTACGTAATTGAATCTTATCTGATTCTCAGTCCCAACTCTTTCGCCAGAAACGCCCAACGGTCTGCAAGCTCTTCGATAACCATAGATGTTGGCTTACCGGCTCCGTGCCCGGCATTTGTTTCGATACGAATGAGTACCGGATTATTACCACCATGTTTCTGCTGAAGCTCCGCAGCGAATTTGAAACTATGGGCAGGTACAACCCTGTCATCGCGATCAGCCGTGGTGATGAGTGTACTCGGATATCGTACACCCTCCTGGAGATTATGAAGTGGTGAATATGCAAACAGATACTCGAATCCTTCTGCATCTTCACTGGTTCCATAGTCACTGGCCCACGCCCATCCAATGGTAAATTTGTGATATCTAAGCATGTCGAGTACTCCAACAGCCGGTATCGCGGCAGCGAATAGATCAGGACGCTGAATCATAGTGGCAGCGACCAACAGACCTCCGTTCGATCCACCTCCAATGGCAAGTTTTGATGGGGAGGTATAACCCTCAGAGACCAGGAATTCACCAGCAGCGATAAAGTCATCGAATACATTTTGTTTACGCTCTTTGGTGCCAGCAAGATGCCATTCCCTTCCGTATTCACCGCCTCCACGTATGTTCGGTAAAGCATAGACGCCACCCTGCTCAAGCCACACGATATTCCCCACACTGAACGACGGTGGCATTGAGATATTGAATCCTCCATACCCGTACAAATAGGTCGGATTTGAACCGTCAAGCTTTAAACCTTTCTTGTGGGTAATAAACATCGGTACAGTGGTACCATCTTTGCTCTCGTAGAATACCTGTTTGGTTTCGAAATCATCTGGATTAAAATCAATTTCGGATGCTCTGAAAACCGTACTCTCGTTTGATTCGAAATCATACCGAAATATCGTTGATGGGTAAGTGAATGACGCAAAACTATAGAACATTTCGGAGTCTTGTTTACGTCCGGAGAAACCACTTGCTGTTCCGATGGTTGGTAATTCAATTTCTCGTTCAAACGTACCGTTCATTGCATAAACGAATACTTCAGATCGCGCATCAGTCAGATAATTGGCAACAAATCGATTGGCAACTACCGAAATACCGTTGAGGACACTTTCCCGTTCGGGTATCACTGTTGACCAATTCGCGGGCTGTGGACGGCTGGCTTCAACAGATATCACGCGATATTTCGGTGCATCGTTGTTGGTTCTAAAGTAAAAAGTGGATCCTTCGTTTGTGATGAAGCTGTAGCTTGCATCAAACGCATCCATCAATGGCAACACACGACTGTTGGCACGAGTCAGATCTTTGTAATAAACGCGGTTTCTTGGATCAGTGCCTTGGGTGATGTTGATAATGAGGTATTGTCCATCGTCTGTGACAGTGCCGTAAAGTCCCCAATCAGGTTGATCTGGACGCTCGTAGACCAGGATATCTTCCTCTTGTGAGGTACCCAGCTTATGGTAATACAATTTCATATTGCGATTGGGTGCGGTGAGGAGCTCGCCTTCAGCAGGTTGTGGAAATCTACTGTAATAGAATCCTTCCTCTTTTTTGTCCCATGAGACACCGGAAAATTTGACCCATTGAATGTGGTCGGAAAGATCTTCTCCGGTGGTGACATTACGAACAAAGAATTCTCTCCAATCGGATCCGCCGACAGATTTCGCATAGGCCATATAAGTAGCTTCTGAGCTGAATGCTACCGAACTCATACTGACTGTCCCATCCTCAGAGAATGTATTTGGATCGATCAGGACCTCTGCCTCGCCATCAAGATCAGTCTGTTTAAAAAGTACGGATTGATTTTGTAGACCGTCATTGTAGTAGTAGAAATATAGATCACCGTGACGTGATGGCGCACTATACCGTGGGAAGTTCCACAACTCGGTCAGACGATTTTTCAGTATGTCCCTGCCCGGTAGCGACTCTAAGTAGGGCATAGTGACCGCATTTTGTGCAGCGATCCAGTCGTTCGTTTGCTGACTATTGGGGTCCTCAAGCCAGCGCCATGGATCTGCTACGAGTGTTCCATGATAATCATCTACAACATCGGATTGAGGGAATACCGGATACTCAAATGTTGTATCACGGCTACACGAAACTAAAAATGCAAAAAGCATTAAATATGTAATTTTTTTCATGGTAGGTTTGATTTGGTTAAACGACACGGTATGATGATAATATTTTTTTGCATACAAATTCGTTAAAAAAATTGTTGATTGAGCTTGAATTCGCTATAATGATAGTCCGGATTGCACATACACTATGTGTGGTTTCGGTTGTTTTCGGGTCAAATGAGGAATTCGCTTGTTAAATCTTGTACATTTCATAAGGCATATCAAACATATTGGTGCAGTTGCTCCGAGTTCCCCTTTTCTTGCCCACGAAATGACACAACCTCTACGAAAAGTGGTCAAGAAGAGCGATCGTCCACTACGAATCCTGGAGCTTGGACCCGGCACCGGACCCATAACCAGTCAGATCTGTGATCTGTTACGTCCGCAGGACACCTTCGACATTGTTGAGCTTGACACTGTTTTATACAAACAAATCAAGAGTTCGTATGTGGGACCGAATATTCATGTGTTTGGAATGAATGTGTTGGATTTCAACCCGGGTCATACCTATGATTTTATTGTATCCAGTATTCCATATGACCAGCTACCTCAGGATATTTCGACACAGATTTGGCAAAAACAATTGGATTTGTTGAAACCGAACGCTTATCTGACCTACTTTAAATACTACAAGTTTAATTTCATTCGCGGCACCTTTGAGCGCGCAGTGAACCGCAAGCACTGTGTAGAAAAACACTTTGTTATGCGAAACATGCCGCCTGCATTCGTATATGTTCTAAAATTCTGAGTTGATCAGGGATCTACATCAGCTTTTTCAGACCATAAAACAGATGTTGCCCTGCTTCTTGAGCCACAAATTGGCAGCATCCACCTCCGGATAATGGGATCGTACCAAGTCCCAATAAGCTCTGCTATGGTTCATGTGCACTGTATGACATAACTCATGGATGATTAGGTATTCCAGAATATGCGGCGGACACATGATCAGTCTCCAATTCAAAGAAATGTTACCCTTACTCGAGCAGGTCCCCCATTTTGTTTTTTGTGATCTAATGAAAATGCGGTTCCATTTGAAGGGTAATTGAGATGCGATTGCTTTGAATCGGAGGGGTAGTTCTATCCGGGCTGTTTCGAACAAATATTCCCTTTTTACCTCTGACGGGACCTCAGCTACTGAATTGACTATTACATTTGCAGGTGGATATACATCTACCCTTCCCTCCCTTTCTATCAGCTTCCAGTCTTCGGATTCCGGGATGGAGTGTCTTAACATCATCGGAATCCATTGGCCACGCAGAAGGATCTTATCACTTTGGTTCGCCAATAACGATTGATGATGATTTTGTCGGAAGTTTAGATTTTTAACAGCATTTTCGATCCAATCACGGCGCTCTGAAACAAAGTCAGACATCGCTTTGTGTGAGCAATACCATGGTCCTGAAACCATAATTCTATCGGATTTGACCCGGATGCGGATGTTTCGCTGTCGGGGACGTCGGATATATTCAATGGGAGGACAATTATGCAGTTGCAACATATCAGATCATGTATGTCTGAAACCATCTGATTGTTTGATCGACGACTTCAGAAAAATGAGGTGGCAACTCTTCACCATCGAAAGGGTGGCTGCATCCGAAAGTATGGCTGGCTCCATCGATCAGATATTTTTCCTTGTCAACGCTGGCACAAGCTTCATGCAGTGTCTGTGAATGAAGGTGATGAACCGTTTCATCTTCTGTGCCATGGATGAACAGGCAAGGGATAAAAAGGTCTTTTACCCGATGTTTTGCAGATAATCTTTCGCGATTTTCGGTAAGGTCTTTTATCAAATCCGGGCCAATTTCAAGAACTTGTCCGGTGCGTTTATTGTTAACCTCAACGATACCATTCGTCTGCCACGCATTGATAAGATTGGGATCGAGGAGATCCAGGGCATCTGCAACGGAGGCCCAGGTAACGAGACATGAGATCTCATCGACTTCGGCAGCGGCAATGATGGCTGTCAATCCCCCACGCGAATGTCCAATAATCCCTAAAGGATATAAATCACCAAGTCCGGCAGATGTGCCTATGGACCCGTTCATGATGGCATCCACAACACATTTTACGTCTTCAACCTCTTGTGAGATCGTCTGTGTGAAAAACAGGTCGGGTTGATCGACTAGCCCGGTGGTGGAATTGATGCCATCATGCCCAAAATTCATGGCCAGTACCGCGAAACCTTGTCGAGCCATTTCAAAAAAAGCATCAGGAAAAGTACCCCAATCCTTAAATCCTTTAAAGCCATGCAGGAATACTATCACCGGAATTGATGTAGTATCACTATATGGCGCGTAAAGATCATAAGCAATGGTCAAGCCATCGCTGGAGGGCAAAGTTCCTGAATGCTTTTTTATGACTTTGTATTGCATAGTATCAAGTATTAGACGCTATACGAATAGATACATTATTTTTGCTTTAAATCAAATAATTTGACGAGCATTCTGAGGTTGTTCACCTCTTCCGGCTTGAGAAATCTCCATCTTCCTGGACGGATGTCCTTGATGTCGAGCCCGGCATAATAGGTGCGATGAAGCTTTTCCACTTGCAGGCCAAAAAATTCGATCATGCGACGAATCTGACGATTACGTCCTTCGAAAATGGATATTTTCAGCGCGTTCGGACTGCCTGGTACACGTCTGGCTTCATGTGCAGCGGCCATGCCATCGTCCAACTGAATTCCCTGACGCATTTGCAGGATTTGTTCATCGGTAAATGAGATGTCTGTTTCAACAATGTAGGTTTTCTTTACTTTGTATGACGGATGCATGAGTCGGTTGGCCAAATCCCCATCGTTGGTCATAAGTAGAAGTCCGGTTGTATTTCGGTCAAGTCGTCCTACGGGATAGACACGTAGACCGGTTGCTTCTGACACCAAATCCATAACTGTACGACGGCCTTTTTCATCCTCTACGGTGGTGATGTAGTTTTTCGGCTTGTTGAGGAGTAAATAGGTAAAGTCTTCAGGACTGATTTCTGCACCATCTACCTTGACTACGTCTTTGTTGGATATTTTTGTGCCAAGTTCGGTAACTACGACGCCGTTCACGGTGACTTTTCCATCTGCGATGATGGTGTCGGCTTCTCGTCGTGAGCACACGCCTGAGTTTGCGATGTATTTGTTCAATCTCCAGTCGCTGTCCTTGGAACTGAAGGAGGCGTGACGAAATTGTGCATCGGTGTCTTCGTAGTCTGTGGATTTTCTTCCGAAGGGACGACCGGTTGGACGTTTGTTGTCGAATTTACGGTCTGAGGAGGAGGACCGGTCTGAGCCCGGACGGTCGGATTTGAAACTGCGTTCGCCGGACTTCGGGCGGTCCCAGCTCGATTTTCTGTCGTCTGAGCCCGGGCGGTCGGATTTGAAACTACGATCGCCGGACTTCGGACGGTCCCAGCTCGATTTTCTGTCGTCTGAGCCCGGGCGGTCGGATTTGAAACTGCGCTCGCCGGACTTCGGACGGTCCCAGCTCGATTTTCTGTCGTCTGATTTCGGACGGTCGGATTTAAAACTACGTTCACCGGACTTCGGGCGGTCCCAGCTTGATTTTCTGTCGTCTGATTTCGGGCGGTCTACTTTGAATCCCTCATCATTACTGTTAGCTCTTTTAGGTCGATCAGTACTTCTGGACCTGTCTGAACTTCTCGGTTTATCTGAAGTTCTGGGGCGTCTCGGTCGTTCGGAGTCCTTCTCAGGTCCCCTTTTCTCATAGCGTTTATCTGTGTCCATCTAATTCTTATGCGTTGCTGATTGGATGCGGCGCATCCGTTATATGACCTCTTTGGCCAACGAACAAAATTACGGAATTATTATCGATTTATGCCTATGCAAGTCATCGGGGGATTCTATCTGGATAATCGGTTATGATTCCATCCACACCGAGATCAAGTAGTCGTTGCATATCAATTGTTGAGTTTATAGTCCACGGAATGATCCGCATCCCTTTCTCATGAACAGCATCGACCAACTCCTTAGTTACAAGACGATAATATGGAGAGTATATCTCGGGCAAATATCCGAGACGATCCAAGTTGACATCGAGCGCATCCTCATTTTCAACGAGCAAGGCTTGAATGATATTTGGATTTATCTCTCTGAGGGCTATCAAAGTATTGGGATCAAAGGATTGAACAACAGTGCGATCAGCGATACCGAGACGGATAATTTCAGAGTAGAGCAATTCAGCGAAAGTATCGGGTTGGGGATAGTAATCGTCGTACTCTGATGGATTACTTTTTGTCTCAATATTGTACCATACAGGATTCTTGTTGTTGTTTTTAAGCCAATTCTCAGAAGCCATAACCACTTCAGCCAAGGTGGGTTTGTATGCAGCTACAGGAACCTGTTCTGGGAATCGGGGATTTCCTCGCTGACCAACATCGAATTGTTTGATCTCAGAGTAGTCCATGAGGAACATATTCAGCATCTTGGCTTCATCCGGAAGGACAGGTAAACCATCAGGATGTGAAGAAATATCGGGATTGAACCAGGGTTCGTGTGAAACAACAAGCTGTGAATCTCTTGAAACCACCAAGTCCAATTCAAGTGTTGTTACGCCGAGTTCCAAAGCACGGATAAAAGAGGGAATCGTGTTTTCAGGAAGGAGTCCCCGTGCGCCACGATGTCCCTGAAAGTCAGGATTTGGAATCGAAATGTGATTAAAATCTGAGTGTTTCATTGGTGTAACGTCGGACTTCGAACAGGATGCCAGAAACAATATGGTAATCAAAATTATAAACCGATTCATATCAATTGTATTGTTTGGAGGTCAACTGCGATAATAAACACAGGATGCATCAAAATTCATCTTGCTTACACTGGGTACGTGGCATACATCAACGATAGTACAATCACAGGTTTGATATCAACCCCCGATCAATGCAATGCTGATGGAAGGAAGTTCATCTACGATAGTACAATCGCAGGTTTGAGTCAACAGAGTAACAATTTGATAATACCGTTAAGACTGGTTTATTTTGACTTGCATTAAGCCCGAAATACATCGTATATTTGGAGTCTACACTCAAATGCCCTGGTGGTGAAATTGGTAGACACGCTATCTTGAGGGGGTAGTGCTGGAAACGGCATGCTGGTTCGAGTCCAGTCCAGGGCACACCGCTAAAATCTTAAGCCTTGTAACTCAATGAGTTGCGAGGCTTTTTTGTTTTTATGGTAAACAAATGGTAAACATTGGGTGCAAAACAGCCTCAAGAGATGCTACTTTTGAACTTAAAGTTGTCACCACCATTCACGCCTTCGAGGTATTTTTTCTCATCAAAAGTGTAGAGATAAGCACCTTTTTTCGAGTGTTCTTTTTGCTTCTCTCCGGTATTGATCAATATATCCATGGACAAAATCCGGCGGCGGAAGTTCCGTTTGTCGATGGTTGTGTCATAGATGGCTTCGTATAATTGTTGTAGCTCCGGCAAAGTAAATTTCACTGGCAGTAGCTCAAACCCAACGGGTTGATAGGATGCCTTATAACGCAATCGCTTCAAGGCACTTTGAACCATTTCGGTGTGATCAAATATCAGTTCAGGGATTTCATCCATCGAGAACCATTGAGCATCATACTTCTTGACCAGTTCCTTGTCATGTTTATGGATGTCAACGAGTGCATAATATGCAACTGAGACGGTACGGTCGACAGGATCCCTACCGACCGCGCCAAATGCATTTAACTGTTCGAGGTAAATGTTTTTCAATCCCGTTAAATCCTCAAGTATGCGGGATGCTGCATCATCCAACCCTTCATCTTTTCTGAGAAATCCGCCCATGAGTGACCATTTGCCCATCTCCGGTTCAAAATTTCTCTTGATGAGCAGTAACTTCAAGTCTTGTCGATCGAAACCAAAAATAATACAATCCAGGGCAACTAATACCCGGTCATGTTTTTCATAAGCGTCCGTCATTCACTCTCCACAGAAAATGAATACACGGTTGATGTTCGATATTTCTCACCCGGTGTCAATATTGTTGAGGGGAAGTGTGGTTGATTCGGTGTATCAGGAAAGTGCTGGGTTTCGAGGCATAATCCACCATATTTTTGATACTGAATTCCATCAAAACCACGCAGACTTCCATCCAGAAAATTCCCTGAATAGAATTGCAGTCCAGGTTCAGTTGTATAAACCTCCATTTTCCTACCCGTAGCAGGATGTAAGAGTTCTGCAATTTTTTCCATGTCCTCGGAATACCTCTTCAATACATAATTATGATCATATCCACCGGGAATATCGCCAATTCTCGCACCAATTGCATATGGATTTCTGAAGTCAAATGCAGTACCTGTTACTTCCGTGATTTCACCGGTTGGAATCAGTTGATCGTTTACAGGGGTGTAGTGATCGGCGTTTATTGAGAGCAGGTGGTCAAGAATGTCGGATGATAAGTCCCCCGACAGATTGAAATACGCATGATTGGTCAGATTCACATGAGTCGTTTTATCTGTTTCAGCCTCATAGTCGATTCGTAGTTCATTCTCTGGTGTCAAGGAGTAAATCACAGTTACCTGTAGATTTCCGGGGAATCCCTCCTCACCGTCAGGACTGAAATAGGTAAGCTTGAGTTGGTTTTCGTTTATGATCTCAGCATCCCATAGCACGGAGTGATAACCACCATCGCCGCCATGAAGCTGATTGTTACCGTCGTTTACGGGTAACTGATAGACATTACCATCCAATTCAAAGGTGCCTCCGGCAATTCGATTTCCATAGCGCCCGATCAATGCACCGAAATAGGGGTGATCATCCAGGTATTGATCCAGATTGTCGAAGCCCAACACCACATTTTCAGAGTTCCCATTTTTGTCTGGGACATGGATTGATGTGATGATACCGCCATAGTTTGTGATTCGAACGATCATCCCGGAGGAATTGGTTAGCGTGAATAGATCGGCCGTTCTACCATCTTCCAGTCCACCAAAAACCACTTGCTCAATCGTTACATCGGAAGCTGGTGTTACCGCTGGTTTTTCTTTTGTACACCCTGTCAGGATGATCAAGCTAACCACATATACTGGAGTGAGTAGCCAGGCAGACATTCGCGATGATGCAGTGGTATTCGATTTTTCTTTTTTGTAAAACATTTTTGTAGTCATTAAGTAAGAATGAAATTTGTCATGTCTTTTGTCTATCAGCCACGGAACAGTAAGTAAATGGTAATGATGATAACCATCAACAGAGATGATGTTGCCACGTCGAACCATGTCCAGCTCTTACGGGAGATGGATCGGTCTTCACTTGTCAGGGTTCCGAATGTCAGCCCTGATATTCGTTGATAATCGGGAACAGCTGTGCTATAGCTCACACCAACCATGACCAGCACACAAATGACAAAGATCCCAAGACTGTAGTATTGGAAAAAGATATTGTTTATGATCCATAGGAACGATCCTTCCGGATATGCGAATCCTTCGATCAACATGACCGGAGTATCGACCGCCAGACGGAATAATCCGAGGAACAATCCCACAAACAGAGCGGATAAGCATCCCTGTTTGTTGAGTCTTTTGTTAAAGATCCCCATGAAAAAGACGACAAATATAGGCGGAGCCAGATAGGATTGAACTCCCTGGAGATAGTCATAGAGACCACGGCTACCTTGAATTACCGGAATCCACATCAAACCGATCAGGACCATGACCGTGGTTGCGATACGACCCATTAGGACAAGGTGTTCACCCGATGCATTCGGTTTCAGTTTTTGGTAGAGGTCCATTGTGAAAAGTGTGGATGATGCATTGAAGACACCTGCCAATGAGCTCATCAGTGCAGCAAGTAGTCCGGCCACAACAATACCACGCACGCCGACAGGTAGTACGTGAGCAACCATCATCGGGAAGGCGGCTTGGGCATTTTGTGCGATGATGTCTCCATTTTCATCCAACAAGTGCGCCTGGAATACAGCCAGTTCACCGGATTGGGCCAAGGCATATGCGATGATACCCGGAATAATGAAGATAAATACTGGAAAGAGCTTAAGAAATGCAGCAGCGATTGTTCCGCGGCGGGCTTCCATTTCACTCGAAGCTCCCAATGCACGCTGGACGATATACTGATCTGTGGTCCAGTACCATAATCCTACGATTGGGGCTGCAAAAAGCATCCCAAGCCAAGGGTATTGATTATTGAAGTACCATGCCATACGGGTCTCAGTCAGTACCGGCGCCCATGTTGCTTCCATCCCTTCAGGTACCATAGGTTTCCAGAGATTGAACATTTCAGGACCTGTGATCTCGTATAGACGATCCCATCCACCCAGTGCGTTCAGTCCGTAGACGAGTACCAAAAGTGAGCCAAATACCAGCACTACTGCCTGGATCGCTTCCGTATAGGCTACCGCCCGTAATCCGCCCAGGACAGTATAAATACCAGTAAATACGATTACGAGTATGGAACCAATCCAGAAGCTGTCCATCCCCATGAAGTTCAGATCAGGTAGGAGCACGCTGAAAACAATCCCGCCGGCAAAAATTCCAACTGCAATTTTTGTAAGTATGTATGCGATAAGTGATACGACTGATAGAAGGGTCCGCGCCAATGGAGAGAAGCGCTTTTCCAAAAATTCAGGCATGGTGAACACTTTCGACCGAATATAAAAGGGGATCATGACCCATCCGAGCACGAGCAAGCACCAGGCATGCAGTTCATAATGTGCCATGGCAACCCCATCGGTCGCACCTGATCCAGCTAACCCGACAAGGTGCTCAGATCCAATGTTGGAGGCAAAAATCGAGGTTCCAACGATGAACCATCCTAAATGACGTCCCGCCAGAAAATAATCTGTCGGTGTTTTGGTCCTTTGCTTGATGACCCACCATGCCACACCAATGATGAGTGTGAAATATAGTGCGACTACGACCCAATCTATAACTGACAACGTACCCATATTGTATCCTTTGGATTTGCTACATTTTTAGATGTTTAGTTGATGATGTGTCAATGAATCAAACCTCTGTGTATTCAATGCCAAGCATTCTACAAAGCATTTGCCATTTTCTGCGTTGATCACCGAGATGAAGTGTCTGGTGATGTGTTCCTCCAGCTTTTAGCCAACCGTCGTTGCAAGCTTGTACTCCTGTCGACGGTTTGAAATGGAAATAGGGCATTTCTATGGTAGGATACTCTTCTGTGTCGAGTATAGAACCAAATGCTGTGACCAGTCGAAATCTGTCTCCGCTGAGATGTACCAATGAGACCATGGTTGCTGGACCGGGTTCAGCCATGAATACAGTAGTTGGCGGATTGTCGAGGTCGCCAATGCCAAGTACCCTGTTAGCAAGCCGCACGGGTTTGTCTTTGCGAGCGATTTTCCAATTACCTTCACCCATATGACTCATCAACATAGATCCCCGTTTGAAATCCATGGCATACATTTCTGTGAAATGAGCATTGTCTTCCAGTACATGTCCTGCAGCTACGATACTCGCCGTATTGGTATCACCTTCGGCAGCATAGCCAAACCCTTCAGCCATCAGATTGGATGCCGCAAGCATATTGATCTGCTCAAATCGGCCATCTCCGTTAAAGGTGTCAAAGTGGGCAGAAAAGGCGTGATAATTATGTTCAAGTAGGAATTTTTTGAATCCCAGGTACATTCTGACAGCGTAATGTAGATTATTCTGAGGCATGTCTGCATCCACAACAAATCGTTCACGTTCAATGGCGATCTGAGTATTGATTTCATTTTCTGTGATCGATTCCATGGCCCTGTAGACCTCACCGATATACTCTCGATTCACTTCGGGACCTATGATGCGTGTAAACGCAGCTTCATCTGAAAGGGTGTCTCCCATGCCATGCATTTTACCAAACGCCGCAACACGCATATTTTTTAGGGTTGCCGTTGCATGGGCCGCTCTTGCCCAGTCCTCCACGAATGACTTGAATTCCTCGCTTTTCCAATCGGCTGAAATAACCTCAAAGTTGTCACCTTTTGTGCGGATGATGGCATTGGCCATGTCCTGAGCCCCATGGATACCTTGATTATAGGTGAGATCGGCCATATCCCAGTCCGTTGTGACCTCCGGTACCGGTTGGATATTCGCCAAGAGTATGGGAAGGTTGTTTTTCTGCAATGCCCTTACTGTTCGCATTGCAGGACCATAGGTTAGCATGACGATCATGACACCATCCAGTCCCTGGTGATTAAAGTTTCCAAGTATCTCTTCAATGTCTGCTCGGTTTCGGGCCGCACGTGGAAATTCCCAATCAGCTATGTCAGCAAGTTGTGCACAGACTTCCCGCGCATAACTCTCCTGCCGTTTGGTAATCCCCGGAAGTGACTTGTCGTACAGCTCCTGCATGATGCCCAAGAATCCGATACGTGGTTTTCTTTTTTTCATCATTAAAGATGTTATGTGTTGATATGATTAGTCCTGGCCGTAGTATGAACCTGATCCGTGTTTACGATCATAGTGTTTTTTGATAATCGTCTCTTTTAGTCGTGCAACATCGGGATGTATTTGCAGGGTCAGATACGCCATTCTTGAAATTTCCTCCAGTACAGCACTGTTGTAGACAGCTTTTTCGGCGGTTTTACCCCAGGTAAAAGGAGCATGTCCGGCCACAAGTACCATTTCGACTTCTTCAGGTGATATCCCTTTGGAGGTAAACGCATCAATAATCTGATGCCCAGTCTGATGTTCGTAGTCTCCTTTGATCATTTCATCATCCATAAATGGTGTGCATGGTATATCATGGGTAAGATGATCTGCATGTGTGGTACCAAGAATGGGGATGTCACGCGAGCTTTGCGCCCAGGCAGTGGCATATGTTGAGTGCGTATGCACTATTCCACCGATATGTGTCCAGTGTTTGTAAAGCACCGCATGTGTTTTTGTGTCGGATGATGGACGCATGGATCCCTCCACAATATTATTTTCAAAGTCTACAATTACTATATCTTCAGGGCGTAGTTTGTCATAGGCTACCCCACTTGGTTTTATGGCAAATACTTTTCTCCGACGGTCGACAGCACTCACGTTCCCAAATGTGAACATCACCAGGCCAAGTTCTGGTAGGCGCATGTTCGATTCGTAAGCCAATTGTTTTAGTTCGTTAAATTCACTCATTTTTTACTCACCAGGTATGGGCTTATTCATGGTTCTGGACTCAACTACTTCGCCCAGAGATCTGTATCTTTCATAAAGTCGATCATAGACTTTGGCGTTGGATTTTTCCGGGAAATACACCGTTTCGAATCCTCCGGACATGGCTTTCATGGCCTCTTCGATGGTATTGAATAGTCCGGCTGCAGTTGCCGCAAACATAGCAGCACCCAAGGCACAAGCCTGATCCGGACTGGAAATCCGAATTGGCATCTGCAGGACATCTGCAAGAGTTTGCATCACATAGGGGGATTTCTTTGCAACACCTCCCATACCGATGATTCCCTTGACAGGGATTCCTTCTCGAAAGAATCGATCTACAATCATTCGGGCTCCAAAGCAGGTTGCCTCTACCAGAGCTTTAAACAGGATGGGTGCATCGGTCCCAAGATGAAGTCCCTCGATGGCACCGTTCAGATTTTGATTGGCATCCGGAGTTCGACGGCCATTAAGCCAATCCAGAGCTATGGTATCATCCTCAGTTACTGCGATTTTGGATGCAGCTTCCGATAATTTTGGGATGATTTTGTTAAATGTATCTTGTAGTAATCTTTCTTTTTGCGAGCTATCAAGATAGTCTGCGTCGGAGATGAGTTTATCAATCGGCCAGTAAAGGATATTCCTAAACCACGCATATACATCACCAAAGGCAGACTGTCCGGCTTCCAATCCCAACATACCAGGGATGATTGATCCCTCGACCTGACCGCAGATCCCTTGTACCAATGTATCACCGACCTCATCCATTGAAGCAACCAACATATCACATGTGGAAGTACCCATCACACGACAAAGATAATATGGCTCAATTCCGCCTCCGACAGCGCCCATATGGGCATCGAAAGCACCAACAGCAATGGTCACATCGTTTGGCAGGCCTGTTCTTTGGCACCATTCTTCGGATAAAGTTCCGGCGATTTGATCTGAAGTGTAGGTTTCTTCATACAAACGAGATCTGAGCCCACTTAACAGTGGATCAAGTGTGGTGAGAAATTCTTCTGATGGTAGTCCGCCAAAGTCCGGATGCCACATCGCTTTGTGTCCTGCCGCACATCTACTGCGTTTCATAGAGTGAACATCCTTGATACCAGCCAATTCAAACGGGATCCAGTCGCACAGTTCTACCCAGGAATAGGCTGCATCTCTAACTTTCTGATCTGTCCTGAGGGTGTGCAGGATCTTTGCCCAAAACCATTCTGATGAGTATATACCTCCGACATACTTTGTATAATCGGGTCCCATACCACTCCACGCGAGCATATTGATTTCATTGGCTTCTGCGATTGCAGTATGGTCTTTCCAGAGGATAAACATGGCATTGGGATTATCTCTGAATTCATCTGTCATCGACAGTGGTGTGCCGGATCTGTCTACAGCAACCGGAGTAGATCCTGTGCTGTCGACAGCAATCGCTTTGACTTGGGCAACTACCTCTTTTGGAGCTTTAGAAACAAGCTCTTTTAGTGTGAATTCGAGTCCCTCTAAATAGTCCAGTGGATGATGTCGAAACTGACTAATGGATGCATTCGAATACTGCCCTGCAGCCCATCTGGGGTAGTAAAAAACCGACTCGGCCAACTGGAATCCTTGGATATCGACCAATATCGACCTGACCGAATCTGTGCCATAGTCCACGCCTATTATGTATTGACGATGCATGCTCATATCTATTGAAGAAGTTGCGAGTTTTGCGATCACACGTCTGACTAAAAAGTACCCACTCTGTTATAAGTGTTATTGTAACACTTTTTTTCTCATGACACAAGTATCTGATGCATTTTCCATTCCAAAGGATATACATTGCAATACCTTGGATCTCGATGCACAAATACAGTTTATATGGTGATATTTGTGAGTCAGTCTCTTATACAGCGCACAGAATTCCCTCCGGCTCGATTGTAACTGAACATGGCTGCCGAATCACTGAATATCCCAAGTCCACGAGAGAAGGCTCCATCCAAGGAAGCAGACCAATAGTAGGCATTGATATCTGCATCGAACAATGTACCAGCAGCGAAATTTCGTCGTCCCGCTAAGGGTAGTTTTAGTGGTGATGAATATGCTCCGGTGGCATCGTTACTTATCCAGCTCAATCGTTCTGCCTCCCACTCTTCTTCTGTTGGTATTCTGAACCCTGTTGGACAAGGATTATTTATACCCTGAAGTCCCTGCCATAATGAGCTGTTTTGTGGACTCCGCCAATCGAAGGGTGTATTTGGAGCTATGATGAAGTTACCCAAACGTGGCCGGTCAGTATTACTCAATTCTGATGTTGTTGCTGAAGTGCGAATCTGATGATCATCGGTTCCTCGGCCCCATTGATAGAGATATCCGTATGCCGCTGTATCTGTCATTGAGTTGGCTGCCCGGCTGGCACCCAGATTTCGATCCATCCAATATCGACCAGTTGTTGGATTAAATACCTCTTCTATTTGGGTTTCAGGAAGTCTTTCAAAGAGTGCTACTATGGAATAGTTTTTATTCATGGTTATATTTGTCGGGCTGGATGATCCGGTCCAGTCGCCCTCCCACCTCAAAAACATCCATCCAGTTGATGGTGTAGCCGTAATGGTAACAACTTCATTTTCAGGGTAAACTCCGGATGTTGGCGAAATTGTGCCACCTTCCTGGGGACTCGAATTGACTGACAGGGTAAATGTGGGATTGTTTTCGGTGCCACAAGAGATCAACAGTATGGTAACAATCAGTTTTGCCAGGATTCGATTCATGGTCGGAAAGGATGAATGATTGAATGTTGCATGATTGTGGATCTTGTGTATTGCCGGATCCGTTGAAATTATTCTTGTCGGCCGGCAGGATATCAAGGGTAAATCATGTCATCCCTGCAGCCATTGTAGCACTTTGTCTTTATACGTTTTCCCAATGGGCAACGTGGTTTTACCACAAATAATTCCGTTTCCCTCGATGTATTCAATGGCCGATCGGGATACGATCCATGATTTGTGCACTCGTATAAAATGACGGGACGGCAGCGCTTCTTCGATGTTCTTCATCGTTTCATTTACGAGAATCCTTCTCTCACGCGTGTGGATATTGACGTAGTCCCCAACGGCTTCGATGTACAAAATTGTGACCAATTCAATGGGCCAGGTCTTTTTATCTGATTTAACCACCAATTGGCGGTAAAGTGATTGTGCATCTTTCGACTCGGGACCAGTAGGAATATCTGATTTTGACAGCAGTGCGTTGTTCTTCAATCTATTCTCAATTTTCCCTATCGATCTGAGAAAACGCTTGAATGAAAAAGGTTTCAATAAGTAATCGACCACATCGTATTCATATCCCTGTAATGCATATTCAGGATATGCGGTTGTCATTACAACCATTGGATGCGTATCCAGTACCTCAAGTAGGCCAATTCCTGTAAGTTTGGGCATATTGATATCGAGGAAAACCAGGTCGACCTCATGATGGGCCAAAAACTCACGGGCCTCTATGCCAGACCTGAATACCCCCATTATTTTAAGTTCGGGTACTTCCTGAATGTAATCACATAGTATTTCACGAGCCACCGGCTCATCTTCCACTACGATACACTTGATCTCAATCATATTGCACCCTCAAATCAACCATGAAGTAGTCATTGTTCTTTATTATATCAAGTTGATGACGATGCTCATACATTAATGCCAGTCTTTTTCTCACATTCGTAAGTCCTGTTCCGTTACCCTCCATTTCGGAAAACCCGACATCCGAACGAATTCTGTTCGTACATTTAAAATGGACCTCGGAATCTGATCGATCAATGGTAATCTGAATCTCATCTTCACCGTATTTGAACGCGTTCTCTACAAATGGAATCAGTATCAGAGGAGCAATGAGCACGGTGTCAATGTTGCCATGTACGTTGACCTCGATACCAACTGAATGATCCAATCTCATTTTGTGAAATTCAGCATATTTTGTGATGTAATCGATCTCAAGATGAAGTGGTACCAGGTCGGTTCCAGCCTGACGAACAGTATATCGAAGTAATTCTGCAAGTAACAATACAGCATCAGCTGCCCTGACCGGATTTTTACGGATCAGTCCGTAGATGGTATTCAAACTATTGAACAGAAAGTGAGGATGAACTTGCGCCTTCAATGTCTGTAATTCCATTTCTGTTTTTGACTTCTTTATTTCAGTCAACATTTTTTGAGTTTGGGATTCACGAAACCAACTGCGAGAGAATTGAATCAGTGATGTAATTCCAAGAAAAGCGATCATGAAGTTTAGCAAATCGTGCCATTCATAGTATGATATGAAAAAATATCCCGGGAATACGTAGTCAGCCAAAACATTGAACGTAAATTGGTTCAGCATTATCATGAGTTGGAGGAGAACCATGATACCGATGATGTACCATACGACTTTACCGGTCGCAAGTAGTCGTGGAATTAGGAAAAAACTGTTCAAACTGATCCCAAACCAGATACTGATATGAAATAACAGGGTGTAAATCCAATCAATGCGTTCAACCGAATCCCCATAGGAGAAAAAATTTGCCAGAACATACATTGAAACTGTCCAGAATATCAGATATTCCAGTATACGTCTGGGTAGTGGATACGACTTTTGATCGCTTGCGGATTTACTCTTCATCATACAATTCGAACTGAAACTTGGGTTCTGAGCTTATTTTTCGGTATTCCTGCGTGTGCCTGTATGCCTCCTCAATGGATCCGTATTTTTCAACAAATTTCTTAAGGTCACGGGTAGGTGCCGTGATAAGGAATTTGTCATCGATATTAACTTCCACCTGAATTCTGATCTGTCTGTTTTTGATTTGCTCTTTCAGCCAATTCTCACTGAACGAGTGCATGGTCAAAAGTGAATCAGATATGGTTGATTTCATGAACAGGTGTACAGGATATCGAAATTCAGAAGCTCCGAAATCGATTTTATAGAGGTCGAAGTAATGGTTCCCGGCCAGTTCAACGAGTCCACCGAGATATATGTCCTCCGGATTGGATTCATATTGAATGAGATATAACTTACCTCGACCCTCCTTTTCGAGCTCTTCCAGATATTCTACTATACCCAGATCTGTATCCATAGCCAAATCACCACCCAAGCCATCTATATTCTGCACGATGGCAGCATTCTGCATTTCGGTCTCAAGTAAATGAAGCTTCAGTGCAGACAATTGCATCACATGAAACCTAATAGATCCGTCAGATCGCTGCCAGACCCCGTTTAGATTGTCGTTCGTTATAAGGTCACCTGGTTCATATAGAGGATGTACGGATGGTATGCCGCAACCCGTGGCAATCAGTATGAGTATCAGGAAGCTATACTTGTTGAACTTTTTCATATAGTTTGTATTCTCCATGAGATCTAAAAATTAGTGGTCTGATAGACAGTGATAGCAATCTTACACCAGGATTATGATATATAAACTGATAGTAAATCGATATCTATTGTCGGTTACTTCCTGATTTTAATGGAGTTTTGCGTTCGATACATCTTTTTTTCGACAAACAGCTGTTTTTTGACGGTGAACATCCATGGTATAAACTTAATGGCTCATTTTTCACATCAAATCTGAACAACTTTTAACGGATAATTGCTTGGCATTAAACTTCTTTTTTCAATACCATACCCATTCTGCGTCAAAGATCGTCATCCTTTCTATGAATTGTTACTAAAAATAATTGTGCTATGAAGTTTTTATTGTTTTCACTCGTGCTATTACTGGCAAACTCTACCGGATTTTCTCAAACCAGTATTTCAGATAAAACACGTGGTATGGAGAAACATGAGGGGTTCTTTAATTTCTGGTGGGATGCCGCAGAAGGAAAAATCTGGATGGAGATTGACAAACTGGGACAAGAAGTCCTATATGTAAATGCCATGGCTGCTGGCATGGGATCCAATGACATCGGACTGGATCGTGGACAATTGGGAAGCACGCGTATAGTCATTTTCGATCGGGTGGGTCCGCGTATTCTGATGCGACAACCGAATTATTCATACCGCGCAACATCCGAGAATTGGCTTGAACGAAAGTCGGTTGATGAGGCATTCGCTCAATCGATTCTGTGGGGATTTACGGTTGCCGCTGAAGAAAACGACCGTGTACTAATCGATATGACTGATTTTTTGTTACGCGATGCTCATGGTGTTTCCGACAGGTTACGTTCCTCAAATCAGGGTAACTTTTCGGTAGATAAATCCCGATCGGCTATTTATATGCCAGCGACGTTCAACTTCCCCAAAAACACTGAGTTTGAAGCATGGGTGACGTACACCGGATCCGGTGCCGGTGCCTGGGCCAGGAGCGTGACACCAAGTAATGATGCCATTTCGGTCAGGTTGCATCACTCGTTCATTGAACTACCGGATGAGAACTACATCCCCAGAAAATTGGATCCCCGATCCGGTTATTTTGGTATTTCCTATCAGGATTACAGCGCACCGATAGGCGGTGATTTCGTTCAACGATTTATCGTCCGACATAGACTCGAAAAGAAGGATCCGACAGCTGACATAAGTGAGCCAGTGAAACCTATCATTTATTATCTGGATAACGGAACACCAGAGCCGGTACGATCTGCACTTCTGGATGGTGCCAGATGGTGGAACGAAGCCTTTGAAGCGATTGGCTACAAGAACGCATTTATTGTTGAAATTCTTCCTGAGGATGCACACCCTTTGGATGTTCGATATAATGTGATTCAGTGGGTACATCGATCAACCCGAGGTTGGTCCTATGGTGCTTCTGTGGCAGATCCCAGAACCGGTGAAATCATTAAAGGACATGTGTCCTTGGGATCTTTGCGGGTCAGACAGGATTTCATGATCGCTGAGGGATTGCTGGGCCCATACGCTGAAGGTGCTGACCATGACCCACGCATGTTGGAGATGGCACTGGCAAGGATACGTCAACTCTCAGCTCATGAGATTGGTCATACTATCGGTATAGCGCACAATTTTGCTGCAAGTGTTAACGACCGGGCATCTGTGATGGACTATCCTCATCCAAAGGTGATAATTAATGATGATGGCTCACTTGATTTAAGTGAGGCGTATGCGACCGGAATGGGTGCATGGGATATCCAGGCTGTGAAGTATGGATATCAGCACTTCCCGGTAGGTACCGATGAAGCATCAGCGCTTAATGATATCCTGTTGGAGACGATCGACAAAGGACTCCTTTATATAACCGATAGAGATGCCCGAGCACAGGGTGGATCGCATCCGGATGCTCACCTTTGGGATTACGGAACTGACCATGTAAAACAGATGGATCATATTTTGGAAGTGCGACGTATCGCATTACAGAATTTCTCTGAGAACATGATCCGGGTGCATCAACCCATGTCGACTTTGCATGATGTTCTGGTACCGATGTATTTATATCATCGATATCAGACGGAATCTACAGTTAAACTGATTGGTGGAGTGAATTACTCGTATAATGCTCGAGGTGATGGTCAGGATGGACCGAAAATTATCGAAGCTGGTGTCCAACGCGCTGCTCTTAGTGCAATGTTGAAGACATTGGAGGTAAACACGTTGGCACTTCCACAACATATTTTGGATTTAATTCCCCCACACGCTGCATCAATAAGTCAGACAAGAGAACACTTCAGGGGATACACCGAGCCAACGCTGGATCCGGTGGCGATGGCAGAAACATCTGCTGATTTAAGTACATCTCTGATGCTACATCCAAACCGTGCTGCCAGATTAACAGTACAAGCGAGCAGAGATAGCCGTCAGTTATCGTTGCATCACGTCTTGAATGAATTATCAACTGCTACCATTCAACTAACCCCCCAAACCGGATATAACGGTCTGATTCAGCGTGCGATAAACACGTCCACCGTTCGGAACATGCTTAGGCTAGCAGCCGACAACAATGCTTCTCCTGAAGTTCAGGCTATAACAACAAGCTTTATAGGAGGACTACAGACTTGGCTAAATAACCAAATATCCAGACAAAACAATGATGATTGGAGGGCTCATTATCGACTCATGAGCACCTGGATCGACAATTTCTATGCGAATCCGTCGGAATTCAGAACCCCTCCTGCACCATACACACCGCCTGGTGCGCCAATCGGATCAGGGGACTCTTGTAGCATGCCAATTCACCACACTCCATTCGCCGTCGAGTTTGATTAAGGTCCCACTGTTGAGATACCAGGAAACGGATGTTCCTTGGATCGTCAGGGTCTCTCCTTTCATCCGAAAGGAGACGACCGCAACATCTCGTTGTTCACCAAAAAAACGAACTGTGATATCGTGAGCTGAATATTGGGTAGTTGGTCCAATTTCCCGAAGGTTTTGTGTGTCGTCAAACCCTGCCATTATTTCAGCCTTGCCGAACCTTGAGCCAGCAGATGAGGTATAAACCAGATTCTCATTCCAAAATTTCTCATGTACTGCTCTGTCATTGCGAGAGGCTCCATCCATGAACCAATGCAATAATGCTGTCAGTTCTTCCTCATCGTCCACCTGAAGCGTATGCGAAAGGGGATCTACAGTCGAATATTCAGTTGGACTATGTATGACATCAGCGCCCAAAAGATTCGTTGGGATAGGTGTACTGATTAAGAATATTACGAGTAGAGCGATTGCCATAGTATTGTGATGTTGTTCATAGTTGGGTTTAATTGACATTTCAACATACTATGCTTGCGGTTGATGTTCAAGTGGGATCCTGACCACAAATGTCGTACCATGACCAAATTCACTCAAACATTGGATATCCCCATTGATTTGTTTTAGCCGATCATAAACAATAGAAAGTCCCAAGCCGGTAGAACTTTCTCCGTCAGTTGGGCGTGAGCTAAGTTTCTGAAATCTTTCAAAGAGCATTGGGATTTCGGACTCCTTAATTCCCTGCCCCTGATCGATCACTTCCATCACCAAATGATTTTCCAGATTATTTACTATGATTTGAATTTTTGTTCCGTGTGGACTGAACTTGATCGCATTGGACAAGAGATTGTCGAGTGTCTGTATAAATACGGTCTTGTCTGAAAATACGTCCTGATTAGATAGGACATCAACCTCCACGAGAATGTTTTTTCTGCGTGTGTGATCCGAATGCATGTACAGAATGTTGTCAATTGTTTTGCTGACGTTAAATAGCTCTAAATTGTGTGCGAGTGCTCCTTCATCAATTTTTTGGATTTCAAGCATATCCTGAACAATACGTAAAGCATGTTGCGCAGTTTGACTTATGACATTTACATATTCTTTATGATCAGTACTTAACACCTCTTCATCTTCCAACAAAATCTCACTATACCCCATTACAGCGCCCAATGGATTTCGAAGATCATGGGCAGCCATGCTTATGTAATGGTTTTTGGTTTTGATATTTTCGGCTGCTCTGGACAACTCAAAGTTGATGCTTGATATCCTGGCTCCAAGCTCAAGGTTGTGCTTGGCCCTCCTGCGGATCATCACGGCCGATACCACTATTATTGCGATCGAAAAAAATATGCCTGACTGGGTCAAAATCTGAAAATACAAATTGATCGTATCCAATTCATCAGACCTTGTTCGAAGTAATTCTATTTCAAGTTCGGTGAAATAGTTCAATCGGCTCCGAACCTCATCCATGATTCTTTTCCCATCACCTGTGGCTATTCTTGCACTTGCGGCTTCGTAGCCATTTATTCTGTTAAGTTCCAGAATATCATCCAAAATCAATATCCGTTGATTCACTAATTGATACAGCGAAGTGACCGCTGAATCTGAAATAATACCTGTTCGGGAGGCCAGTTCTTTGAATTTGAAAAATTCGGATTCAATTACAGATGAAGATTTGGTATATGGTTGTAAAAACTCTTTGTCGCCTGTAATGATGTATCCTCGCTGACCCGTCTCCATATTGACAAGATTACGCTCAATTCGGTTCAATGATTGGATCAAATCAGAGGCAAGAAATGATAATTCTGTGTATTCTTTTCTGAGTTTTTCACCATAGAAATCAAGCACGGAAGTAACTGACAGAAACAGTATTGAAACCCCAATGAAGATAAATACGAGATTGTATTTAAGAAAACGACTCATAACTCATGCCATTTTGAGATTTAAATCAATGTGGCCCAATGAGGTTCGATACTAACAATTGAACACAGTATGGTAAGATATTGTCAAATCAAATAACATAAAAATAAGGCACTACCAGAATATATGGAATTAGTTATACAACAGTAATGTCGTTTTTTGATAAGATGCCCGATAAACAGTACTCAAATTCCAATTATCTCCAAAATCGAAACGTCAATGTACGTCCATCGCCGCTGAAATCGGGAAAGCTATCACTAAGATTGTCGGTGAATTGTACATAAGTTGCCCCTGTGGCTTTGAAATGTCCGGCAACAACAGCACCTCTTACACGACCAGATCCGGATAGTTCAACATGTGCATTCGGTGCGTATATAACGCGAGAGTGGGCTTCTGCGTTACCTGTAACCGTGACACTACTTCCTCCAGTGATGATATTCCCGGTTATACCACCAGATCCTCCAATATGGACGTTTGCCGATTCGGCATACATCCCTCCACGCCAGGTAGTTGATCCACCAAAATTGATTGCGTTCGAGCCTTTATAGTATGTGAACATTTTGTCGGAGGTACGTGTATTGTTGATCGTACTGCTACCTGCCAACGTGATGTTGTCTTCGGCATAGATGGTGAGCTGACCATTACCAATAATGTTGATGTGACCTTGTTGCACATCCAAATTCCCGACGTGCAATGTTCTATCGGTATCTCCTACAAATATAGTTACCGTCCTATTGCCCAGTATTCTTAGTGTGGGAATGAAATATCCATCGTAATCAGCTGGGGTAAGCATGGGTGGATCGGTACCACCCGTTACTATCAATTCGTGTCCGAGTAGTGTTTTGGATGGAAACTCCGGAAATTCCGGCAAGGGATAATTGACCGGGGCCGGAACATTACCAATTTCGAGTCCGACATTTCCCTGTTGAAAATTACTTTGTTGCACAGTTGTGCTGATGTCTCCACCTGGACCTATAACAAGACTGCTGTCAATTTTTGTTGACCATGCCAACTTGACGGACTGAAATGAGGTTGCATTGGTACCCGCATGTCCTCGTATACGGGCACTTCCTTCCAGCTCTATTCCTGCATGTGAAAAAACAGCTTTCGACAGGTCAGGGTCCCAGGATGCAGCTGTGTAATCAAACCAGGCTTCGAGCGCATATGTTTGATCATTATAACGACCAACCGTTGTTAGAATCACAAGACTATCATCCTGATTTACTAAATTGTACCGATATGCACCCTCCATTACTGGCCAGTCCAGAAAAGTTCCAGCACCTTGTGGTACAGAAACTGATTGATCCGCCTGTGGAATCATATCTTCATTATCTTCATCAGTCAACTCTTGAATCAAATACAAAGCGGCACTTTGCGCAATATTCTTGGATTGTTGAATAGCATGAGTCTCCACGACCGTCTGACCGGATGCAAATCGCACGGTCCTGTTTCCCTGACCAAAAAGCAGGATGGCAAAAGACAGGGCCATGACAATGATTATTGCGTATCTTCCCATTGATTTAAGGGTTCAGATTCATCAGAAATATATCTTTCTGCGCAAATGCTCTGAATCGATCGGGCTTATTACCGACCTCATGTTCTGGTCGACTTGCCGTTCCAACATTTACTCGAATAACCCCCGGTAGTGTATCGATTGTTGAAAATGAGAGCACTTCCAGTTGCAATGGATACATCACGGTGTCAATTAATGGTGTATTGATTCGATATTTTTTAACAACCAGGTCCATGTCCTCCAAATAAATATGGACAGAGTCCCTGGTCGTGCTTATATACCTAATTTCATTGGTTCCCAATACCTTGATTTCATGTATCTCTCTGAACTCTTCCTGAAGTACTATCAGAGTAGAGTTCGCTTTGCCCTGAAGATCATAATAGATGCGGGAGCTCACCTGAGAATCCATCATCCCGGAATAAACATTAAAGAGTAACAATATCAGGATACCTACGATTATGGGCGGGACAATCAGATCCAATTGAATATTCATGCTAAGTTTGTTACGGTTGTGGTCGGGTGAGTATGAATCCGGCTCTTTGTTCAAATTCGTCATTGATCCGGCGGAATACATGAATCCGAATCACTTTTCCACTCAGTCCATTGAATACATTCGATGTATTGGAGATCTGAAACGTCGTGTAGAGCGTGTCGCCTATAGTGGTAATGTGCTGCATTCTTGCTGATGCCGATGTGACATCGTTCAAAGCTGCATAATGAAGATCAATTAGTGGATATGGAATGGAATACAGGCGATCTGTGAGTGATTGTCCCACATGAATAGCATCCAGGTCCCTTTGCTGCTCAATCGAAAAAACCAGAGCATCCAAATTCATCCTGTTCACATTTAAGGCCAGATAACCAAAAATGGCCAGAGCACCGACAGTAAGAAAAGTTTGTCCCATAGACATCGTCCCAACTCCAACTCTTTTTTAGTATTAGAGTATTTGAGTGCCTATTCGTTACAAATAAAATTGAAAAAAATAATATCTCCTCTCTTCATGCAAAGTATACCTCTGAAAACAGTGGGGATATGACGCTTTGTGGACCAACAATAAAAAAGTTTCATCCCCGTTAATGGGCGCCAAATAAAATTATCTCATTGAGCCACAATACCCAACAAAGGCAATACATCAGATTTTTCACCCGTTTTATTCAATAGTGTTTTGAAATCAAGAGCCATTAGGGGTACCCATATAGGTTGATTGTATAACCACTGAAGGTTCAAAAATTATCCAGGAAACACAGGTCGGGATCACTCCGGGGATAGCTATCAAGCAGCATCCAGCGGCCCGACCGGGAGTTGAAAAAACTCCTGTAAATCAAGCATCAAAAAATACTCATATGGAAAATCGAATAAACATCCGCAATTATGTTATCGCTTTCGGAATCGTCCTTTTTACTTTGGCCTGTTCCGATAATAATTCCGATAACAGGAATGAAGCAGTAATAAGAGGATCGGTGCAATTCGACCAGGTTAGTTCCTCTGCATCGGATAGTAAAGAGCATACGAATGACTTTATTTCGAATGAAGAAACCAAGTCTGATGTGTATGCTGCAAGTGTGAGAGATGATGGTGAGATCGAAAAAATTGAGCAAACACAGACCCAGACAGATGATCAGGGTCGTTTTGAAATCGCCGTTGATGTCCAAGCGGCACAACGTGTGGTGATCGTAGCTGAGAATTCTGGTCAACGATTATATGGATTCATCGGTAAGGGTGTCGAAAATGGTAAACGATATTCTATGAAACCGATCAATGCAGAATCGAATGCCGAGGCACATGTTTATATGCAACTGGTGAAGTCCGGCAAGGCCAATACGGTGACGAAATCGGACATTGAACTGGCTGTAGACTCTCGTGCAGCTGCAAGTATCAATGCAAATCCCAGTGCTGCTGTGAATATTGCCGCTGCAATGGCTAAGGCTGCTGAGGCACGGTCACGTTACTACAGTTCTAAGATACAGTCTAATGCAAATGCACGTCTGGAGCAGGCTATGTCCCTACAGGCAAAAGCCCAGGTTGAGTTCGAGAGCAGAGTTGCATCGAATGCTTCTGTTGAATCTCGCGAGGCCGCTTTAGAGGCAATGATGGATGCACATTTCAATGCTTATGTGGAATCCGGATTATCGACAGCAGATGCTGCAACCCTTGTAGATCTCTGGGTCAGAATGACTACCAATGGACTACAATCCAGTTCTTCAGAGGTACGGAACCGAATCCATGTGAGACTTTCATTGTATAAAGCTCTGGTATTGGACAAAGTGGTGCGAGCACAGGCTCAAACTGCAGGTCTTTCATCGGCAACGATCCAGTCAATCCAGCAGTCCGGCGTGAAATTGCGTGTCACCATCGCGTCACAATCAAGCACCGTTGCTGACATCCGCAGTGCGTTCGATACTTGGAAATCTGAGGTAAAATCTGCGATTGAAAGTGATGCCTCTGTTGAAGCTGGGGTCATCATCACTTTGAATAGTGAAATAAATGGAATCGCAGGCGCATCAACGGTATTTAATGCTGCCGTAAGCACCTCGGTCGATACCCAGTTGGTAACCTCCGCATACATCACGTTTACAAACGCCGTGCGCGAATTGACCAGAACTCGAATTCAAAGTGGCACAGAGGCCAAAGTGGATGCAGCTACTTCAGTTCTGGTGTTACTGAACTATTAATCTGTTCAAGAATTCTCTGACACAAACCATGACCCAAAACAGAGCCAGGTAGGACACCGAATACATGCCTGGTTCTGAACCGACAAAGAGGGAAGGGATTGACATCTCTTCCCTTTTTTATGTTGAATAGGTTGAGGCATCTTGCGATATTTGGCATACCTTCTACCTGAAGTCCAACTCACGTTTATGTTGCCATTTAAAAAATACGTATGAAATTCTCAGCCGACATACCAAAATCCGATGTTTTTAATGCTGTTGAAAAGTTTCTGGAAAACGATGGATTTTATATTGCCGATATGGATAATCAACGACCCTGGGGTGGATATTTTGTAATAGATGAAGCTCAGGCTCCAAAGTTCATTAAAACTTTTTTCCCGCATTTGAATGTGGAAGATTTTCGTGGTTTTCCAAAGCTGAGTCCCAAAGTGTTACTGGTAGCCCCCGAAAAACGCCTTTCCTGGCAATATCATCATAGACGTTCTGAAATTTGGAAAGTCATTGGCGGTGAAGCTGCCATCTCGGTGAGCGATTCCGACATCGAAACCGGACATAGTCTGCTGAAATTGAATGATGTTGTCAGTCTGGAACAGGGACAAAGGCACCGTCTGATCGGTACCGATTCCTGGGGGATTATTGCCGAGATTTGGAAACATACCGATGCGTTGAATCCATCCGACGAGGAGGATATCGTACGTGTATCAGATGACTTTGGCAGATAATTAGCGGTCTATTTAGGAGCGTTACAGCATAGCCAAAAGCTGACATATCTCCGAAAACACCTTAGTTTACTTTTACTTCAGCCCTAAAAGGACAGATTTCACTCAGGAAGTTTAACCTGAACCACTTTTCCGTTACGTACACTGAAGGTACTAGTCGGTGGAAGCACATGCATACGTATGTCCGCCGCACTTTGCAATCCAGCCTCGGCAGGTCGCCCGGTCTTCCCTTCTTCAAGAAGTATGATCTGACTATCGCCAAGGACCTCATAATTACCACCTGGTTTGACCCATAGTGCCGTTGCTTCATCAATTCCAGCTGCCATTGATTCGGGATGATCAAGTAGTGCACTTATGAGCCTGTTCAAACGACTTCTACGAATAAAATGCTGATCGATGATCATATTATCTACCAGTCCGATTCCTCCGGTTGTGATGATATTATCCTGATGGATGGTCGCAAATGAGCGATTTCGATCCGGATTCCGTTCATCGCCTGTAATCATCACTCTACTCATGACAGCTGCTCCAGCACTGGTCCCGGAAATGACGGCACCATTACGATAGGCCTCAAACAGGGCGTCGATCAATATCCCATCACCAAGAAACTCCATCAATCGATTTTGGTCTCCCCCACTGAACCAGATCCCACCTGCTGCCCTAATTTTTTCTGCCACATCCAAATCAAACTTATCATCCTCATCCATCATTAGAATGTCAACTGATGTCGCACCGTACCCATTGAATTGATCCCGTTGTTCCCATCCAACAGTGTCAGGGATGGAAGACGCCATGGGAATAATCAGGATATGACCATCATTGCTCAGCTCGACGATTTTCGACATAATCGATTCGGGACGAGGACCACCTCCTACGATTATTAGATGCCCTTTCACATCGGGATTCTGTATGGCCGATGAGGATGCATTTTCATTAGAAGTATCGGAACAGGCTCCTGTAATGAGCATAAACAGGGCGATGTACAGGATATGGGATGTTTTCATTGGACGATTTTTCATTGTTGGATAAGATTTCGGATAATGCGGGACCCTGCAAGAAGATCTTCGATCAGGATAAATTCATCGTCAGCGTGCGGATTCTGAGCTCCGATGCCGATGTTTATTGCAGGAAATCCGCGGGAATTAAGCACATTCGCATCGCTTCCACCCGTGTAATTCAGGGGCTTGACCTCGAGTCCGGAGGCAGTGAGCGCCGATTCGATGCGCCTAACCATGGGAGAATCGTCGGGATGATCATACGGACCAAAATCCATCATCGTTTCGAAGTTCAATTGTGCTCCATGGGCGTGAGCAACTTCTGTGAATAGAGTACGGGTCTCGTCGAGCAACCGAAGAATTTCGGTTTCATCGACGGCGCGAATCTCACCGTGAACCACACACTCGGGAGCAACAACATTTGTGGCCATCCCTCCCTTGATCGTTCCGATATTCACCGTTGTCATGTCTGCCAACCTACCGATCTTGAACTTCGAAAGGGCATCGGCTGCGACCATAATGGCGCTGATCCCGGCTTCCGGATTTACGGCAGAGTGTGACGCTTTCCCTTTGAATGTGGCTGTAAAATCATAATTCCCGACGCACTTCTTGATATATGCTCCGGGGCGCTTGGCACTATCAAATACCCAGACGGCATTCACATGAAATCCCTCGAGATCGAGTTCACCGGCACCTTTAAGTCCGATTTCCTCGGCAATCGAAAATACGGCAATGTAGTTTATCCCCAACTGTTGCCACCTCTCCCATTCGGACAGCATGTCAAGCACGATTGCCATTCCAGCTCGGTTATCAGCACCTAATTGTGACGATCCATCCGATTGCAACCTGCCATCTGACTCCACAACTTTAATCACTGAGGTATCTCTTACCGTGTCCATATGGGCCATGAATACTTCAACGGGTTGTGAACGGTCTACGTGCTTCGGAACAATAATCAGATTTCCAGTAGTGCCACCCAACCGAGTTCCAGCTTTGTCCTCAATAATATCAAATGGCAACCCGGTGAGATAGTTACGTACAAAATTCGCGACGTTGTGTTCTTTCAGAGAAGTGCCTTGAATCAGTACCAGTTCTTTGAAAAGTGAAATGATATCCTTCATAATAAAATCAATATCCAGTTAAAACAGCGAATGCGATCACAGCAAACGCCAAAACATATAATGCGACCATGCGGGGAAGTAGCCACTTGGCCCAAACCTCCCAGGGAATCTTAGCCATCCCCAGACAGCCCATTGTGATTCCAGATGTAGGAATAATCATGTTTGTGAGACCATCACCCAGCTGAAATATCAACACCACTGACTGTCGGGTAATACCGACGAGATCCCCCAATGGAGCCATAATTGGGATAGTCAATGCGGCCTGACCACTTCCACTTGGCACGATTACATTTATACATGTCTGCACCATAAGCATGAGTTCAGCGGAAAACACCGGATGGAGTCCACCTATGCCCGAAGACATGTAGAACAAAATCGTGTCGATGATATTGGCATCGCTGATGAGCAATAATATCGATCGTGACAACGCAATGACCAACACCGCACCGAGTACATCCTTCATCCCACCGACGAACGATCCCACTGCATCGTTTGACGACAACCGCCCAATGATGGCACTTGAAATACCCAATACAAAGAACAAGGTAGACAACTCAAGTATGTACCAATCCCACTTGAGTACGCCATAAATCAGTAAAACAAGGGTCGCAAAAAACAAGATCAGGATGGTAATATGACCGGCATTAATCTGCTGTCCACCTTCGCCGAATGACTCAGATTCTTCAGCTGTTCGTTGATGGTCTTCATGTCCGTACAACGGAGATATTGTGGGATCCCTGTGAACCCGGGCCGCATATCTGGCCACCATGTAAATACCCAGGGTGGTCATTAGGATCCAAAGTACAAACCGAAGACCTGAGCCCGAAAACAGTTGGATTTCAGCCAAACCCTGAGCGATACCGATCGTAAATGGATTGTAAATTGCACCGGCAAACCCCAGTCCGGCCCCAACAAACGGAATCGCCATACCGGTTATGGAATCGTATCCCATGGCATGCGATAATGCCAAGAATAGTGGAATAAATACAAGCACCTCCTCAGACATACCAAACGACATCCCCATGATTGAGAACAGAATCATGAAAAACGGCACAAAAACCGGCCTGAATTGTGGATTATTTTTAAAGAAACGAGCCGCCTTATGTATCACCAACTCGAATGCTCCGGTGCGTTGGATCACGGAAAAAGCCCCGGCAACAATAAATACGAACAGAATAATAGATACCGCATAGCTATCCGTAAACCCTTTGATCGGAGCTTGAAAAAGGTCGATCATACTGGCCGGATCGGATTCGCCAAAAGCAAAAGACTGGGGATCGACCACCTCCCTTCCGTCCTCGATTACACGATCATAATTCCCACCGGGGATTATCCAGGTAAGCGCTGCGAACAATGTCAGCAGCATGAGCATCAATACAATAGTATTCGGAGTACGGATTTTAAACTTCATCACATTATGCTTGGTTTTACGACAACTGCCAAGCAATATACACATCTTGCCATGTTCACACCAATTGCTATGATGTTAATGCACAGGTTTTTATCATTGGTAAAATCACCCGGTATGGAGAAAAGATATTCAAACTGATTCCGGGTGAACTTGCCGGCCGGGGACCTGGTGGTGCCGAAATCCAGGATGATCCGACCTTCGGGAAAATTATTATTCAAACAAAACACCGGAACAAATTTTTCATCCGTTATGAATCCAACCTGGACAACTGCCGACGAAGCCGTAAAGCTCATCAAGTCAAATCAACGAGTTTTTTTACACGGAAGTGCATCAACACCCATTGCCCTGATGGATGCACTGGCCCGACGTGCCTCCGAAC
>CAZDYD010000003.1:0-66682 GCA_964509715.1 uncultured Chitinophagales bacterium | reverse complement strand
AAATATTTAATCAAAAAATGAAAAAGAACTGGATCTCACCTACCATTGAATTTCTTGCAATACTATCCGGACCCAACGTACTTCCAGTTGAGGATACAACAGGTGAGAGTTGATGACACCTCGATGGACTCCTTCGCCTCTTGGTCCACAGGATGATTTTTTAGCCGAAAAATTTTTACTACGAAATCTGGATCAAATCTCATTGGGATTGATCAGACTTCGTCGTGCAATTGATTTTTTCTGGAAATACCCGAACAGTTCGTCCATTATTGCTAATGACTCGATTCTGAATCGTTTCAATAGCATACGCGATCAACACTTTAGATCTGTAATATTGAACTCTGATTATCCTGTAGGATATTGCGTTCCGATTTCGCAGATGGTGTATGAATTCATCATATCTGCAGACAACCTATCTGATTTTAATGAACTTATGCCTGTTCGGGAGTATACTAAAGCTGGAGGAAGCCTCGACATCATTTGGGGTATTTGTAACCGTAAATACTTTCAAACAGCCATGCAATGGGGTCCATTCTATGTGGATGTAGCCAATGATACTGTAAATCCGCTGAAGACATGTGTTGAAATACATCGTTTCAACGACCCCAACTGCCCCTTTACTTTCGTGAACGACACCAAAACATTTTTGTCCGTATTGACTTCCTATCACCATGTTCGTTTGTTCAAAAACACTGTTTTCAAGACGTTAAGTTCTCATTTCCCGGTTTTGACAATATCAGAGACCAACACACTTCAAATAGTAACAGATTCTGTTTTATTGAAGTTGATTTCTCTTGATCCCGGATGGAAGCAGGAATTTGAATTATTGGATTCAGTACCCAATAATCTTCAGAAATGGATAGCATCGCAAAACGTGCTTAGATCTTTTACAGACGCAACCGTTCAGGATGTTTCCTCCAAAACATTTACGGAATTAAAGCTTCTTGCTGTTGCCTTGAACCATGAATTGCAAAGGCATGAAATTCCGTCATCTGACCATACATCCGTGACAGATCAGGTGGATTGTTGCTCGTAGAGGCTACGAAACAATCCGGTTGTTTGAGACAAGGTAGAAAAGGAGCCTTCCTGTACAATACGACCTTCATCGATTACATAAATGTAATCACAATCTTTCAGGTTGTACAGGCGATGGGAGATGACCAAAGTGATTCGGTCTTGTTTCATCGATTTGAAATGTTGGATGATCGTATTCTCAGCTATTGCATCCAACGCACTGGTTGGTTCATCAAGAACCACGATTTTCGGCTGACGATAAAAAGCCCGGGCTATGGATAATTTTTGCCATTGTCCGCCACTCAACTGGGCTCCATCTCTGAAAATTCTTCCCATTTTGGTTTTTACACCATCAGGTAGACTGCGTACAAACGCTTCCGCATCCGATTTTTTCAATGCATTTTGTAAGCGTTCGGCATGATTTTCGATTTTATCCTGGCCAATACTGATAATGTCTTCTACGCTTAAAAAATACTTTTCAAAGTCCTGATATAAAAACAGACTTGAGTTTCTGTATGCATCAATATTGATCGAATCGAGTGGGTGTCCACCGATGTTGATCGAGCCTGATTCGGGTTCGTATAGTCCGGCCAACAATTTTACCAATGTAGATTTGCCTGACCCATTTGCCCCGACAAGTCCTATGACTTGCCCCGATTTCAGCGTCATATTCACATCTTTAACCGCGTATTTATGGCCTCCGGGATATCTGTAAGAAAGATCGGAAATGTGAATATCAAAATGGGTAGATGGAAATGAAATGTCACCCTGATCTTGTTTGTTGAAGTCAATATCCAAAAATCGGAAAATATCCCGTAGGAACATCTTTTGAGTAGCAAGTTGGACTCCTGCGTTCAAGAAGGCTTTCAGGTTTGTTTGGATCTTCTGCAGACCTTGAATGTAAACGACCAACAATCCAATTGTTACCAGTCCAGCGAATGATTGTTGAATAACACCATAGATTATTCCAAAGAATACGGCTACTTCAGCCAACTCTGCCACCATGGTGAAAAGCAACAATCGGCGATGTAGTCCTCGTTTGCGGTTGTAGATCATCTCCCTTAGCTGGTTGAAGCGTTCCAGAAAAGAACTCCCGAAGTTCAATGTTCGGATTTCCTTTGCATATTCTTCACCGGTCATAATCATGTGATAGTACCCTGCCTCTCTTTCGGCCGGGACCAGTTTGCGTTCCAAACGTTGCAATGCGAATCCACTGAACCATTTTATGCCGGCAACCGGAATGGATACCAACAAGATGACCCATGCATAGGTGGTTATCAGAGAAAAGAAGTATGCGACCAACAGCACAAGGGATAGCATATTGGTCCCCAGCAACTGAAATTGCTGGAATACCTGGGGAAGTTTGAAAATAGACTGTCGTTGGGCCAGGTGCAACGAGTCATGATACTGATGATCCTCAAAGTAGGTATACGGAATATGTATCGATTTTTCGAGTATATGCCCGGCTACATAATCCGTAAGTCGCTGCTGATGAGTGGTTGAAAGATACTGTAACCATTGGGTTACAGCCGATTGAAATAATGTAAGAGCTGCGAGGATCACGAGCGCGTGCACAGCAACATCCATCACCGGATTTTCAGCTGCAATCGAATCAAACATGGATTTAATTGCAGCAAGTATCAAAACCGGCAAAACAGCCAGCAAAGATTGCGCGATAACCTGGCTAAAAGCGTTTTTGGGATCCGCTTTCCAGATTAGATGTAATGCTCTTGCGTAATCTTTGAACATTAGGGTGGCTTACTGAGCCAATCGCTTTAGAACCACTTCGATGGCATCATCGACACTCATCATGGTTGTGTCAATCTGAATCGCATCTGAGTGGACCGGAGCTTCATGCCCCGCATTGAAACCAGTCAGGTTGGTAATCTCGCCCGATTGTGCTTTCTTGTATAGTCCCTTGGGATCACGTTCAATCAGAGTTTGATGATCTGCCGTTACATGAATCTCGATAAAATCCCCATCCGGGAACAAGGATCGCACCGCATCCCGATCAGATTTATAGGGAGATACGAAGGTACAGAGCACGATATTACCATGTTCGTAGAAAAGTCGGGCCACTTCACCAACCCTACGAATGTTTTCAGTTCGGTCCTTCGGATCAAATCCGAGATCAGCATTGAGTCCGTGGCGTACCTGATCCCCATCCAAAAGCATGGTCTGCTTCCCGGATTCGTAGAGTTTTTGCTCAAGTGCACGAGCAATTGTAGACTTCCCTGCGCCAGACACTCCAGTGAACCAGAGTACTTTAGCAGGATGTCCATTCCGCTTTTCACGGATTTCACGTGGAATATTCCACGGTTCCCAAACGATATTACGATGGGGCGCAGTAGCAAATGATTCATCCACATTTACTTCTGCCCCATTCTCATCGGTGTAAATTGCCCTGATCATTCCGGCACCAACCGTGACATTCGATGCAGAATCGATCAGTATAAAACTACCAGTGGCATTATTTATTTTATATGGATCGCTGAAAATGGGTTGAGAGACTTTTATACGAACGCGACCTATTTCATTGAGTTGCAGAGTGTCGGTCTGCTCCCGGTGAAGTGTATCCACATCGATTTTGTATCGTACTTTATCCGGAATGGCCATAGCCATTCGAGTGGTATGTTGAATATAATAACTCTTGCCGGGTTCCATGGCCTGTTCGTTCATCCAGCAGACAAATGCCTCAAACTCCTGGTTTACAGAGGGTAGGTTCCCACTACGGACCAGCATATCACCTCGGCTGATGTCGATTTCGTCTTCAATGGTTATGACGACGGACTCACCGCTGTAGGCTTCCTGAATACTTTTGTCATATTGCCAAACTTCCTTCACTTTGCTTTTAAATCGTGATGGAAGTACTGTAATATCCTCACCCACCCTGATTGTACCCGATGCTACTGTCCCTGCAAATCCGCGAAAATCCTGATTCGGTCGAACAACGTACTGTACCGGAAATCTGAAATCGATCATGTTTCGACGTGATCCCACGTTGACATTCTCCAAGGTGTGCAACAGAGTAGAACCATTGTACCAAGGCATGTTATCCCCCTTGTTTACAATGTTATCCCCCTTGAGGGCCGAAATAGGTATAAAAGTAATGTCGTCGATCTCGAGTTTTTGAGCGAACTTCTTGAAATCATCTACGATTTCATTGAATCGATCTTCACTATACTCAACCAGATCCATTTTGTTCACGGCCACGACCATGTGCGGAATCTGTAAAAGTGATGCGATAAAAGAGTGTCTTTTCGATTGAGTCAGGACTCCTTTTCGAGCATCTACCAAGATGATGGCCAAGTCAGCTGTAGAAGCCCCGGTAACCATGTTACGTGTGTACTGGATATGTCCCGGGGTGTCGGCTATAATAAATTTACGTTTCGGTGTAGCAAAATAACGGTAGGCTACATCAATGGTGATCTTCTGCTCACGCTCGGCCCGAAGTCCATCGGTGAGCAACGCCAGATTCACTCCTTCTTCACCAGTGTTCTTGGATGTCTTCTCTATGGCCTCCATCTGGTCTTCAAATATCGACTTTGAATCGTACAAAAGACGACCGATCAGTGTGCTCTTTCCATCATCAACCGATCCAGCTGTACTGAACCGAAGTAAATCCATTTCTAGGTATGACATATAAAAAAAATATTAAATGGTCTTTTGGATAATTTTTGTGGCTACTTACTCCACATAGAACACCATAAATTCCCTGTCGTGTTGAATAATGTTTAGACGCCTATTTTTTTGAAGCAAAACTCAGCGGATAACCACATTCAACACTACACATTCAAATAGGTGTCAGTGGTGGGTTTCACAAAAACTAGAAGTACCCGGCTCTTTTGCGATCTTCCATGGCCGTCTCAGAACGCTTGTCATCATGTCTGTTTCCACGTTCTGTCTGACGGGCAGCTGCGACTTCCTGAATGATCTCATCCAGGTTCGATGCCTCCGATAAGACAGCTCCTGTACATGTCGCATCACCAATGGTTCGGAACCTCACGATGCGATTCTCAACCACTTCATCAGGATATCGCTGTATAAATTCGTTGTCGTCCAGCCAGGTGCCACGACGATTGAACACGTTTCGCTTATGTGCGAAATAGATACTTGGGATGGCGATGTTCTCCAAAGCGATGTATTGCCACACATCCATTTCGGTCCAGTTCGATATGGGAAATACACGGAATTGTTCTCCCTGGTTTTTGCGACCATTGTACAAGTTCCACAACTCAGGTCGTTGGTTCTTGGGATCCCATTGTCCGAAAATGTCCCGGTGGGAGAAAAAACGCTCTTTGGCACGTGCTTTTTCTTCATCTCGTCGACCTCCACCGAGTGCGGCATCGATTTGATGCTTTTTCAGCGTATCGAGTAGGGTGACCGTTTGAAGTCCGTTTCGACTGGCTTCAGGACCCGTTTCTTCGACAACACGTCCGGCATCTATACTGTCTTGAACATGTCCTACTATGAGTCGGGCACCAGTTTCTTTGACCAACCAATCACGGAATTCAATGGTCTCCGAAAAATTATGTCCGGTATCGATATGGATTAATGGAAAGGGAATCCTTGCCGGATAAAATGCCTTCCTGGCCAGATGGACCATGATAATTGAGTCTTTCCCTCCGGAAAACAGCAATGCTGGTCGTTCGAATTGAGCGGCTACTTCACGCATTACGTGAATCGCTTCATTTTCAAGAATTTTTAAATGAGATGTTTGCATGATGACGTTTTGGTGTTCACCATTTACTTGAGGTTTTTAGTTGATCAACGCAGAGTTAGTACAAACGATGCGTTCAATCCCCCAGTTAACGGTTCCAGATAAAATCTACGGTAAAGATAGTGAGAATTAACATGAAAAGGGTCACCGGGAAACCAGCCTTCAGGTAATCTTTGAACCTGTAGCGTCCCGCCCCCATAACCATGAGGTTCGTCTGATACCCGATTGGAGTCAGAAAACTGGCCGATGCAGCAATAGCAACGGTCACAGCCATAGCATGAGGAGTGATTCCCGTTTCGATTCCTAATGCAAGTGCAATCGGCAACATAAGCACAGCCGCTGCATTATTGGTAATGAGCTCTGTAAGTATATTTGTAAGAATATACACTCCAGCGATGATCGCGATTGGACCAAACACCGCGGTATATTCGTTAATGAGCCCGGCGGCGTTTACGGCAAGTCCCGTCGTTTCAATAGCCTGACCCAAACCAATCGCTGCAGCTATAACCAACAATATGGGTAGATTCAACGATGCCATGATCTGATCTTTTTTCACACATCCTGTATAGATCATTACTGCGGCCGTGATCATGGCGGCCGTCACGATCGGAATGATTTCAAATGTTGCAATCAGAATCATTAGGCCTGTTAACATCAGGGCCAATCGAGCTTTTTTGTTCACCGGTAGTTGCCGTGAGCCCTTGCGTGTAACCAAGTAGAAGTTGTCCTTATCATTATTGGCACGCTCATCAAAACCTTCTTTGGATTCGATAAGCAACAGATCACCCGCTTCAATGGGTAGATTTCCCAATGCACCACGAATCTCTTCTGTCTGGCGCTGTATTCCGATCACCACTGCATGAAACCGTTCCCGAAATTCTATCTGTTTCAATGTTTTACCGACCAAAATGGATGTCGGCGCGACGACGGCTTCAAAAAGTGGGAGATCAGGTTCACTGGCGTCAAGCACAGGTGTACCCCGAGCCAAACCTTTTCTGACACTCATCTCATCGATGGCCTTTACATCACCGATAAAAGTCAAAATATCCCCTTCCTCAAGGATAAAGTGGGGACCAATCGGACCAATGGTGCGTCCATGGCGATGTACGTGGATCAAGAAGGCATGCTCTAACCCACGTAGTCCGGCATCTTCCACAGTTTGTCCGATCAATACTGACTCTGGTCCAACTTTCAGATCCATCTGATAACCGTTCCCATTCGAATGGGAGTTCGAATCACCCGATTGTATTGCTGGTTCATTCTCAAACCCCGGATTCTTCACCTCTGCTTTTACTTTTCGCTCCGGTAGCATTCTGTATCCAAACGTAACGAACCAGATAACCAATAATACTGCAGCAGGCAGCCCGATCCATGTTAACTCGAACAGTGCCAGTGGAGCTATCCCCCTCTGTTCGAGCATTCCAGATACGATGATGTTGGTCGATGTTCCAATCAATGTCACAACACCGCCAACGATAGCTGCATACGATAGTGGAATCAATAGTTTTGATGCTGGAATTCCTGTTCTATCTGACCATTGTTGAACCTGAGGGATGAGCATGGCCACAATGGGAGTGTTATTCAGAAACGAACTCATAGTTGCAGTCGATGCCATCATTCTTGCCAAAACCTTTCGCGCTGAAAACTGATCATTGAAGACCACATGATCCAGAAATCCGAGTGCACGGGTACGCTGAATTCCTGCTGCCACTATGAACAATGCCCCGACGGTGAATACTGCAGGATTCGCAAATCCACTGAAAGCCTGATTGGGTGTCAACACGCCGGTCACCATCAGGAACAATAGTCCGACAATGAAAATCACATCCGGACGTGTCACCTCTCTGAACAATGCCAATAACACCGCCAGAATTGTTACTATGGTTAAAATTGCATCAGCACTCATATATGTGACCTAACCGTTTTTATCCGAATGCATAATTAAATCCAACGATCTAAACTGGATGATATCATAACCTGAACTCCGAAATAATGATCAACATCACAAATCCTGTAATTCAACCATGCGCTTGAATGTTTGTGAACGTTGCATCAGCTCATGGAACGTTCCAGTAGTCTCTATTCGTCCATCGTTCATTAACACAACGAGGTCAGCATTTCTAATGGTTGACAACCTGTGCGCTACGATGAGCAACGTGTGTGTGTCTTTCAATCTATCGATCTGCGTTTGAATGATTTTTTCAGACTCGGAGTCCAATGAGGAAGTGGCTTCATCCATTATAAGGATTTCAGTGTCACGATACAGTTCACGTGCTATAGCAATACGCTGTTTTTGTCCACCACTGATGTTTATGCCATTCGGACCCAGCATGCTATCACTCCCTTTTGGCATGTCACGCATCACGTCTCCCAAATACGCCTGCTCTACAACATGGTCGAATTTACGTCTGGACTCTTCGGTTTTTTCATCCCATAAGGTGATGTTGTTAAACAGAGTATCATTGAAAATAACTGGTTCTTGGGTTATATAACCGTATCGGTGACGAAACTCAGAAGGATGCATCATGTTCATGGATCGTCCATGTAACCAGATAATACCCGACGACGGACGTAATAGCCCACAAATTACATTTACAAGTGTGGTTTTGCCTGAGCCGCTGGCTCCAACAATGGCTACACTGGTGTTTTGACGCACCTCAAGGTTAATATCCTTTAATATGAACTTTCCATCAAATTGCAGATTCATATTCTGGATCTTGATGAACGGATATGAATCATCGATCACTGAAGTATCTACACGTTCAGGTGTTGGGTTGACATCATCAACGTTAACATCTTTCACGGATGAGGTTTGATCGGCATTTTTCGACCTGTCTTCATCGATCGTGCCAGACTCCGATGATCGGATCGTAGTGCTGAGGGGTGTTTCCAAATCCGAATCGATGTCATCTTCATCCACGGAGTAATGCGACATCCACGCCTCTTTACGTTCTCTGCCTCCACGCAACTCCCGTTCGAATTCTTTGTGATTCTGTAAGGAACCCGATACTTGCAAAAAATTACTCCAATCAAGTTGCAGTTGCATTGCGACAGTGAGCGCCCGGTATGTGAACAACAGACTCAGTAACATTAAAGCTACATTTCCTTGCAACACCTGGACTTCAATTACGATTACAGTAAACAATACGACCAACAGGAGCGGTTCACGTAGCGCCTGAACCACCCAGAACATGAGTCCCATTTTTCGGTTCGATTTTTCAATTTCACGAACTGATCCGAAGAGTTTTTCAGTAAATGATACAATTATACCGGTGGCTTTCAGGTACTTGAAATGTTGAACTTCTTGTGTCAAAAATCCATGGTACTCGTTGTTCATGCCCGTAAGTTTGTTCGACCACCATTTTATGCGTTTGTAAAACCTCGAGATAATCAGGTTGGTAAGTAGTGCACCGGTAGCCAGCATCAAAGCAAAGGCCGGATTCGCAACGATAGCGAACACCACGTATACTAATAAGACAATGAGTTGCTGAAGTACGACCAAGTAGTGTTGTAATGACATCATCACTCTGACTACTTCGCCTGTAAGTGTATTCTGAATCCGACCTGTGTCGAGTTTCAAAAAAGATTCGTACCGCAGGTCGCGCATATAACCAATGAGACGTTCGCGGTTCGATCTCATGAAAAATTCGAGGTTGAGGACTCTGAAATAACCTTCCAGAAAGCGGAACACAGCTTTCAATGAGAAGAATATCATCATGATGATGATGACATTGATCAGGTTGAGACTAATACCAAACCTGTCGAAGTAATTGACCAGAAATTCAAGGTTAGCCGGGTCTGAGGCTCCCTGTAAACTACTTTGGGCACCAAGTACAATCGACAACAATGGAAGGAACATGGTCAATCCGAAAACATCCAGTATCCCGGCAAACACACTCATCCCCAAAACTATGAAAATCCGATGTTTCAGTACGTCGTGGAAGTACCGAAATTCTTTGAACACCTGACCGGGTTTGATACTCATGATGGTATGAGTCTGGTGATGTGTTTTGCAATCGCAAGGGATGCAGTCGCACCCGGACTTGGCGCATTTATTACGTGTATCGACCCGGGGCCGCGTTGTATCACAAAATCCTGGATGAGATTGCCTTTTTTATCCATGGCCTGAGCTCGGACTCCGGTCCCTCCCGGTTGCAGGTCATTGGATTGAATCTCCGGAAACAGTGACTGCAAGCGCGAAACAAAATATGATTTATCGAATCCGGACCTGAGTTCGTTCATTACTTCTTTTTTGTGTCTGAGCATGAATCGAAGCAGTCCCGGGTGACCTATCGCTTCGACCATTTCGGGAATATTAACATCAGTCAAGTGGTATCCTTCACGTGCAAAAGCCAACACAGCATTCGGTCCGGCTTCAACTGTTCCATCGATGCGCCGATGTGCATGTACCCCAAGGAATGGAAATTTCGGATCTGGTACCGGATACACAAGTCCCTTGACATAGCCAATAGCGTCGCCTACGAGCCGATAGTAATGCCCCCGGAAGGGAATTATTCGAATACCTGAGTCTATCCCAAACATTTCGGCGATTTTGTCAGAGTAAAGCCCGGCACAATTAATCACCAGGTCTGCATTTATAGTGCGCTCGTCGGTACTGAACAATTGCCATGATATCCCGGATCGTACGGCATGTGCCACTTCGAACTTTGTTAGAATTTCACCTCCTGCATGCACCACAAGATCTCTGAGGCGCATTGTGACCTGCTCATAATCTACCACTCCTTCTTCGGGAACCAAAATTGCTGCTTGACCAGTAACATGAGGTTCGATCTCTTGAATTTCATTCAAACCGAGTTTTTTGAGTCCCACCAGGCCATTTTTCATACCATTTTCAAACAGTTGTTCCAGAATGGGGACTTCCCGAGTATGAGTGGCAACAACCATTTTTCCACGACAACGAAATGGGATATCATTTTCAGTGCAAAATGCGATCATGGATCTGATTCCCTGTGTTGCCAACCGGGCTTTTAAACTACCCGGTCTGTAATAGAGTCCTGCATGAAGTACACCGCTATTTCGGCTGCTCTGGTGCCTGGCAACATCAAATTCTTTTTCCAATACAGTGACCTGCCTGGCGTAACCCTCTTTTTGCAGCGTATATGCCGTAGCAAGTCCCACAATACCGCCACCGATGACGATCACTCTATTGAGTCGTTTTCCAATCAATGGTGGTGTAAAATAATCTGGATCAGTGGTACAATCATGGTTCTTCACCAATTACATTCAACAGTTTTTTGAAAGGAAAGACAGACAATTGGATTTGGAATAAAACCAAACATTATTATGGATGTCGGAATCAGGAAATCGATGATATTTTATCGAACCAGAATTCACGCGCTGGACCAATGCTCAAAATGGAAGGATTTCTCAACGATTCTTTATTGTAATTCAGCACGATACCATTAAGCGTATAGATTTCACCACCGGCAGCCTTTAAGATAGCATGAGCGGCCGCGGTGTCCCATTCCATGGTTGGGACATCCCTAAGGTAGACATCCGCCTCGCCTGCTGCAACCAGACAGAACTTGAGAGAACTCCCCATGGACTTGAATCCGGCGCCAGGGAGGTCCTGCGACAACGCCTGTACCATTGGTCCTGCGTGATCTCGGCTTGCCACGATGTCGATTTGTTGTTCATCTAAAGGCCGGACCTGAAGTTTACGTGGTTCGGAGCCATACTGTCTGTCCACATGCCAAGCCCCGTTTTCATCAGCATAGTATACTTGATTCATAACCGGTACTTCAATGACCCCAAGTACTGGAATTCCTCCGGATATCAGTCCGATGTTTACAGTAAACTGACCCGTTTTCTTAACGAATTCCTTCGTTCCATCGAGTGGATCCACTAACCAAAAAGTATCCCACTCTCGACGTACTTCATACGATTCGGGTACGGTTTCCTCACTAATGACAGGTATGTCAGGGGTGAGTCGAGCCAACTCTTCGCGTATAAAATTATTTGATTCAAGATCGGCAATCGTCAAGGGGGAGGCATCTACCTTACTCTGTACATCAGTATCTGTGTGATAGTACTTGAGGATGATTTCACCAGCTTTCTTAGCGATATCGATTATGGAACTTATTTGAACTGTATGGTTCATCTTGTAAAACGAGTGTTAAAATTAATGTGGATTTGATTGCTGATGAGTTTCTGCAAACAACGTTTCATAAACAGCAGCCAATTTGTCGAATGTGCGGTTTTTCTCAAGATATCGGCGCCCATTTAACCCGATTTCAAGCCGGGTTGAAGGATCCATTTCCTTGTATTTTAGTATCGTATGAGCGAGTTTGGCAACGTCATCGAAGTCAATATGTTCACCACATTCAGCCTCTTCGAGAATGGAACGGAATCCGCTGGTCGCACAGACTATAGGTCTTGCGGAAGCAAGATAATCCATCCATTTATTCCGGGAATGACCATAGCGGGCAATATCCCCCCCGATACTATCGAAACACAGATCACAGTGTTGAAGGAAATCACGTACCTGATTTTTGGGTATCTGATCTACAAATTTGATATTGGGATACTCTTGATATTTGGCTTTTAGTCTGTTCACATCCGAACCTTTACCGAGCATAACAACTTCCACTCCTGAATTTTCACCCAGCAACACAGCTGCATCCAGTAACACCTGAACCGGATTACCGACATTCATGCCCCCGGCATAGACCACTCGAAACATGGGACTGTTTTCAGGGAAAAGTTTTTCCTTTAGACCGGCATCCATTGGATTAAACTCATTCAGGAAATTTCGGGTCACCCCTTGTGGTACATTCACCACTTTTGCGGCATCAGGACAAACATTTCTGATGTGCTCTTCAAGGTTGGGCATGGTTCCAATGATCGCATCAGCATTCTTGTACCCAAGTTTTTCTATCCATCCCATGAGCAACATGAATGGATGTCTTGGGGAATATCCCCCTAATTGCATGGCCGTGAGTGGCCAGATATCTCGGATCTCAAGCAGAAATCTTGCACCATGTTTGCGTGAAAAAAACAGCCCGGAAAGCACGCTAAACAAAGAAAGGGATGACACTATTACAACATCGGGTTGCTCTATTTGGCTTCGACGTGTCCCCTCAAGCAACATTCGCCACTCAAACTCGATCCAACTCAAGATTCTTCCAACTGATGATGAACTTTTCGTTTTAAATCCTTTGAACCATACTGTTTCGACATCGTTAATGGACTCAATCATCACCGATCCATCAAACTGAGGAAGTTTATCTGTCAGGTGGTTCCAGTTGGATGTGAAAATGGTGACCTGATGTCCGTTTCGAACCCATTCTTCGGCCAGATAAAAATGACGGGTTCCAAAGAAGTATTTTTGTGGCATCGCATACTTGCAGATGAGCCATATTTTTTTGGGAGATTCGGACTTCAACTTTCAGCTTGTAAATAAAGATGTGGGTACACTCATCAGTTTCAAATCATATCTGATTGATATTGCCCGACGGTACTGAAAAATTTCAAGAATCGATTGTATACAATTGTAAAGAGCTCAGATGGGTTGTCATGCTGAGTAGAATGTATTTATGGCATCACAAACGAATTGTACCTGACTTTCCGACAATTCAGGGTACATTGGAAGGGACAATATCTTGGATTGATATTCTGATGCAATTGGAAAATCAGTAGGTTTGTGTCCCAGGTATCCATATGCGGGTTGATTAGGAAGTGCTGTAGGATAATGGATGCCTGTCTGAATCCCCTTTTCTGATAAAAATGCCGCCAGTTGGTCTCTGTGATCTGTTCGAATTACGTAGAGATGATACACATGGGTTGAATGCTCTCTCACAATGGGAATGTGTACTTGAGGGATCTCACTAAGCCATTCATCATATAACCTGGCTCTGGATTGTCGCATGGCGGTCCATGATTCGAGATATAGAAGCTTTGTGCGTAATACAGCCGCCTGTAATCCATCCATCCGACTATTGATCCCTTCCATTTCGTGATTATGCTTTTTCAAAGCACCATGTCGGGCAAACATGCGAAATTTCATTGCCAAAGCATCGTCATTCGTGATAATACATCCCGCGTCACCATAAGCACCCAGATTTTTCCCGGGATAAAAACTGAACGACCCGGCAACACCATAAAGTCCCGTTCTCTTCCCGCGAAATTCAGCCAGATGTGATTGTGCACAGTCCTCAACGATGGGGATGTCAAATTTGTCGGAAATCTCCGTAAGGGCATCCATATTGCAGGATTGTCCGTACAGATGAACCGGTACGATCGCTTTGGTATTTTTCGTGATCAATCGTTCTACTTGAACCGGATCAATGGTAAAATAATCGGGTTCAATATCACAGAATACGACGCGTGCTCCAGTCTGGGAGATTGTTTCTGATGTTGAAATCCAACTATTTGCAACGGTTATGACTTCATCACCCGGACCAATTCCGAGCATCTTAAGCACAATGTACAGTGAATCTGTCCCATTCGCAGTGGAGATGCAATGTTTTACTCCAAACAGTTGGGCATATTCCTGCTCAAATGCTTGGACCTCTTCGCCACCGATGAAAGCTGAGCGATCGATTACCCGCTGAATGGCCTCATCAACAGATGGTTTGAGCAGATCATACTGAGCTCTCAGATCAACAAAGGGAACTTGCATTTTAACATGGTCACCGGGATGATATGTAGATCCGAACTCTAAACTCAATTTATTCCTGAATTACAATCAATGGATGTAGATCGATTGTGATTTAATCCATCATCTCCGGCATAAATAACGTCTATGGCATTGATTGTTCTTATCGCCTCTTCTCCTTCAACAGCACCTGTTTTATTCTTCAGCAGTTGATCGCAGATCTGATGGATCAATTTATCATGATTCGAACTGGATCCGTTATACTTTCCATAGCTGTTTGGTTTGTCATTGAAATCCTCATTTGGTGGAAGATCGACCCCATGGACATCCCAAAATTTAATTTCGTTCAGGTATTTTCCACCAATTTTTATGGTTCCGAACTCCGCTATGATCAGGATACTTCCCTCAAGATTCTGATTGTAAACACAGGTTGTCCAATTCAGTGAACCAATGACCCCCGAATCAAATCTCATCGCACTGACGCCTACATCTTCAATTTCAATATCGTGGTTTAGTGTATCTGTGAGCGTTTTTGCATCAACTATATCACCAAACCACCATACCAAGAGATCAATAAAATGACTTACCTGGGTTTGCAGAGCTCCACCCTCCGACTCTATTTTTCCTCTCCAATCGGAAGAATCATAGTATTCCTGACGTCGGTTCCAGAAAACATTGCATTGAACCATGAAGATCTTGCCGAGTTTACCAGAGTCGATTACATTTCGAGTTAGTCGCACCGGTACGTTGTATCTGTTCTGTTTGACAACAAAGAGTCTGACTGAATGCTCCTCAGCTGCATCGATCATGCTTTGGGAGTCTTCAACGCTCAGAGCCATTGGCTTCTCTACCAAAATGTGCTTGCCTGATCTTGCCGTTTGGATTGCCATTTCAGCATGTAATGCGTGTGGAGTGGCTATGGTAATGACGTCAGCATCGCATTGTTCCAGCATTTTATGGTAATCGGTCCATACCGGAATGCCTCCGTAGAGGTCTGACAGTTCTCTTGCTCTGGTCTCTTCAATATCGCATAGACCAACAACTTCGGCATCCGATTCGGCGTCTAGCACGGCAACATGTCGTTTACCTATGCTACCACATCCAATTACAGCAAATTTCACTCGTGAGTTGGTCACTTGATTAAGTTTTATTTCGAGTAGAGTCCTTTAGACCGGAGTAAGTTAACGATCTTTTTCAGATTCTGAACATTACTGAACTGATTTGGATAATCTTTATAACTTTTTACAGGAAGTTTCATCATGGCTTCGAAAGTTTCTGAGCCCATGTTGAACTTTTTCATCACAAAGTCTTTATCCTGTTTGAGCAGTTTTTCAGGATAACCCGGCTTTTTCATCTCTTCGATGGCCTGGTCTCTGGGGATTTGTCCCGAGCGTATGAGATCGGACAAGTGACCACGTCGTTTATCTATATTGAACTTTTCTGGTAGGATGTATCCCTGATAAAATCTGGTATATACCGATTCATAGTGTTTTCCCCCGTAATATACCCAACCGAGTTCATTTTGAAGGATGTCCATGACCTCTTCTTTTTTGTACTCGATGTAGTTGAGAATTGAAACTACTTGAATCCGTTTGATAAATGTCCACCAGAACAAGTCGCCAAATGTAAAATGAGGATATCGTTTTAGACTGGAGTTCCCAAATTGTTTATGAACCGATCGGATGTACTTGTAATCGGAGTGACCGTAAGCCCAGGCTGGCACCGACATCGATTCGGTGGCGAAGTTCATCCCGTTAACGATATATTTTATGCCGCGTTTTGATGCTTCTCTGAACAATAATGCGTTGATCGCATGGTCGGTTGGAACTTCGCCATCGGGTGTGGATGCTTTCAGAAAGGAGATCTGCAGATTTTTGAATTCATTCCAATCAATGACGTACGTGTAGAGGTCAATTTCAAGTTTGTCGAGTGTCTTTTCGATGTTGCTAACAGCGAGTTCTGAATTCCATCCATTGTCAAAGTGAACGGCAAGAGGTCGTAATCCCAGCTTTTTTGTTAAATAGGCCACGTAAGTTGAATCCACACCACCGCTGACCCCTATGATACAGTCGTATTCTTTCCCTTTACCCGACGACTTGATCGTATTAATGATCTTATCCAATCTTTGACGACCTTCTTGCCCATGAAATACTCTTTTGGGAAGTTCTTCATCATAACGATGACAGTGATTGCAAATTCCGTCTGAGTCAAAAGTGATTTCGGGATCAGATGTATCCATGATACAACGGGAACAGATTTGATAGAGTCTTTGGGTCATGTATTCAGTTGTTTCGAATCGAATGATGATGATTTATAGGCACCATCATATTTATGAAAATCTTTGTTTGATTGTATGTAAATACGCTTTGATATGGGCCAATGGATGGACAAGGAAGGCCATAAGTTCCAATACGGGATGTGGATTCGATGTACTGACGCGATTTAACAGTGTCATCAGCCTATGCATGGATGAAGCAGATATCACTCCGTGTTCACCAGAAATCTCAATACTGCGTCCGAGAATGCCACGGATTTCAGAATTATAGGCCCAACGGGTCCGCATGATCATTAATTGCAGCCCATTTCTGATCGATCGGGTTTCGTACCCACATTCATTGGCTACTTTAATCGCCGATTCGATATACTTCTGGTAGCAACGAAGTTCAGATACAAGGGCATCCGATAGTGCAGCAGATCTGTATTTCCAAACCCGATAGCGTACGTCCGGGTCGGTGTAAGGGAGCACAACCATTTTGGGTTTAAGTGCCAAGGCTCGCATATGAAATTCAGGATCCTCCAGATTCGTCATATCCGTACGAAATGTCCCGACTGACCGGGCAAATTCGATTTCCCAAAACACCGATGATGTTTGGAACTGAAAATCAAACTCGATGAAAGCACGTAAATAATCATCCATTTCACTGGTGAAAGTGAATGACTCAAAACCGAACGCCTGAACCTGAAATACCGACATTTGAAGATCTGGATTGCGCAACATGATTTCTACTCGTCGTGCCAGTGTATCGATCTCCAATAAGTCATCAGAGTCAAGAAACATTACCCAAGCTCCGTTTGCCAGTTGCATCCCCATATTTCTGGATGCCGAAACTCCACGGGGCTTGTGTTCATCATATATATATCTGAACCGGGGATCACGACGTTGAAAATCCTGTGCAATTTCTGCACTTGTATCGGATGAACCATCATCGATCATCAAACATTCGAAATGTCTGTAAGATTGGGCGCGTACCGTGTCGAGCGTTTCCTTCATGAATCGTTCACTGTTAAAAAAAGGAACGATGATTGTAACCAGATGTGATGTACTAAGCATGTTGTCCCGGTTGTTCTGTATCCAATTGTTCAGCCAATCCGGTAGGATAACTGATTAACACAGCTCTGTGTTTGCCCTTGAATACAAACAGACTTCCTGCAGCGACCGCTGACGCATGTCCCTCATAGATCGCATCTCTAAGATGTTCGATTGTCCCGGCTCCACCACTGGCAACTACTGGCACATCCACGGCATCAGATATTAAACGAATAAGTTCGGTGTCGTATCCGCTCATCGTTCCTTCCCGATCGATGGATTGGACGATAATCTCTCCGGCTCCGGCATCAACCAGTTGTTGCGCCAATGATACCAGGGGCGTTTTTACTTTGATTGAGCCGTTGTGCGTGTACGCGGAATATCCACCAAAAAACGCCTTTTTGACATCCAAACTCACCGATACTGCCTGATTTCCATATTTGGAAGCAGCCTTCGTCAATAACTCAAAATCGAGCATGGCCGAATTGATAACTATCTTTTCAACACCAGTCTGATATAAATGATGAATCTGATCGAGATTACGTATCCCACCACCATAACCTATGGGCATGAAACTTTCACTAACAATATCCCTGATCATATCGTAATGTGGATCTCGACCCTCGCGGGTAGCTGCTATGTCTAATAGCACGAGTTCATCAACTTCCTTTTCATTGAAGATCCGAACCGCATTGATTGGATCACCAATGTACACCGGATCCTTGAAATTTCGGGTTTTAACAAGTCCACCATCTTGAAGTAACAATACCGGTAAAATTCTGGTAAGACTCACAGGTTCAGAAAGTTTTCAAAGAGTTTCAGACCAAATTTGTGGCTTTTTTCCGGATGAAATTGAACCGCATACTTGTTTTCATGATGTAGTCCGGATGCAAATCGGTTTCCGTATGCTGTTTCGAACATGATGTCTTCCGGCCGATTTGAATGGATGTAGTAGGAGTGGACAAAATAAAATCTCGGATTATCAGGGAGATCATGCGTGACCAAGCACTCTTTTTTTGTGTCGACATAATTCCAACCCATGTGGGGGACTCTCAGACGATTGTTTTTTTTGGTGGAAGGCCGTGTTTCTATTTCTGATTCTTTGACTGGTTGCAAATTGGAAAGAATACCACTCATCTCCCATTCTTTTCTGAACGATAAAACATCGGCATCAAACCAACCAAGTCCCGGGGTATTCCCTTCCTGCGAGCTTTTACACATGAGTTGTGCTCCAAGACAGATTCCAAGAATGGGAATTCCATTTTTTTGAACCGCTTCATCGAGAGCTTGCTTCATTCCGCTTTCGTTTAGAGATTTCATTCCGAAGTCAAAGTGTCCAACACCAGGTAGAATAAGTTTTGTTGCTGAGATAACATCTTCAGCTGTGGAAATTGTACGAGCTTCTCCGCCAATTTTTTTTATCATGTTAACTATGGAGCCGATGTTGCCTGCTCCATAATCGATAACGCTTATGATTTGGTTTTGGGACATCCTGTTAATGCTTTTTACGGAACATATTCTGAACAGATATAAAAATAGGCCGGAAGTAAATCAAAGGATAAATCAGGAACCAGAACGGTCCACCGTATCGCTTATAGTAATGAAATCGCGGTCCGGGTGGATTCCCCTTGACACTGAACATCAGCCTATAGCGTCGACCCAGAGGAATCTCCGGATCTTGCCAGGTTCCTTCTATCGGATTCGTACTACAGGTTCCAATGAAACCAGGACAAATCCAGCTTGTAATACCCGCTCTTTTTGCCCTAAGGCCGTATTCATAATCACCGGCATCATGAATCAGGTGATCGTGAAGATTCCCGATAAGTGCATAGGTTTCAAATGGTACGAGAACACAGTTCCCATTGAAAATATCAACCTGCACTGGTCTATCTTTAGGGTGGACCAAACGAAATCGAAGTGGCATGAGTTTTGGGCTTACATGGACCGATCCTCCGTAGGTAAGCTTGCCACTGGTCGGATCCATCACACTACCTGCGATGATCGGCATTCGATCAAGTTCAGATTTCAACTCATAAAACGTACTCAATAATATTTGAAGTGCATTAGGGTGCAAAATGGTATCATCATTAACCCACATGAAAAAGTTTGGCGATTGGGAGGCAGCGTGATCAATTCCCATTCTCATTCCACCATTCCAGAAAAGGTTACCATCCCCGTGAAGCACCTCGACATCCTGATATCTGTCTGTGATAGCCTGAGCTGTTCCGTCGGAACTATTGTCATCAACTACTACAATCTGTAGATTGGCATCATATGTAGTTTCTTGAGCTTTAAGTCGCCTAATACATTCGAGCGTTTTCTCTTTTCGGTTGAAACAAGTCAGTACAGCGTAAATGGTAATGGGTAGATTGGACATTCGTTAAATTATAGATCGAATCAAGTATATAAATTAGCTATTCAGTCAATTCTTTGTTGTCAGGTTCTGAGTCACTGCGGGTTGAGAAAACGGTCAGCAGTGCAACACATATCCAGAAAAAATGAGCTGCCCCCAGATAAATCATTGGCAGTCCATACAATCCGTAAATGAAAAAAGCGACAATATAAGCCAATAAACTGGCATATATCGTTTTCTCTTTGTCCCACTGATAGGTCGATAGTGTTCTGAACACACGCTTATACCAGGTCCACCAAGACACCAAAAGCAATGAGAAACCCAGCAGACCGGTATCCATGAGCGCCTGAAGCGGATAATTATGGATTTGTGCAAGAGTTTCGTTCCTGATACGTACTGCAGTGCCCATTCCAGCTCCAAAAATCCAATTTTCCTGCCAGATTTTTAGTGCATTCCCCCAAATGATCATCCTTCCTCCAGACAGATCACCTGAATATACACTACCAGATTCATCGATCCTCTCTTTTAGGAAGTTCATCCTGATCAAAAATTCGATACGTCCATCGAGTAGAATATTGAGGTACCACACCCCTACTAGCGATATTACAAGTAGGATGACAGTAATCAATAGCAATTTGAGACTTCGGCGACTTATACTGTATTTCAGCTGTTTTCGAGTAATCAAGGTGCTTATGATCGCAATAGCAGGAGGTAATGCAAACATCAAAGCGATGATCGGTTTACTGAACAACAACAAGGATGGGATAAGCATGATCAAAGCCGGAACAAGGTACCACGAATTTTTGATAGCCTTGAACAAGAAGTATGAGTAAACAAAACAGCTGAGCATTAGGAAACCCAGCTGAATTGATGGACCAAATGGGATAATTCGGAAGATAAAGGCATTGAGGCCGGCCAACGGATAGATAATCAGGCACCATTTGATGAAATTGTCGAAAAGGTCCCGGACCTTTACAAATTGAGCCAGGTACACGACAGCGGGTAGACTTAGTCCAGCAAATACCATCTCCCTGAACAAATCAATAGCCGCTGCATTTCCTCTTGCAATACCATAAAACGTCCAAATCGTGTAGACTCCAAGTACGACAAACATCGGCATGGCATTCATGAAAATCCGTCGATTTAAAGTAAATCTGTTTTTAGCCAAATTGACTACGGCGATTGCCGTACCCAAAAACAGAAACCACATTTGTGATGGCCATAAATGGACACCGATAAACCTACGGGTCGTAAATGGAGTAAATGCAAGCGAGTGGTACGCCGTCTCGAACAACAACTCCAATAAAATTAGAATGAATCCGACTTTAAAAAACACAGTTGGCACATGTGTGTCCGACAACCACGCAAATGTTTGTCGGGCCAGATCTATATCTTTACCGGTTTTCCAACTGGTTTGAGCGGAATTACTGTTTACGGCGGTGTCTATATGAGATGAACTGGATTCCATCGGCACTATGAATGTGAAACGCTTTTCAAAACTCTATTCTCTTCAATGTAGTTTTTACATGGGTTGAATGTTATCCCATTCAACGGATTCAACTCAGATTTGTTTTTACCTCTGTGAATCAATGGCATGCTGATACCAATCGTCATACTGTTTCGCGACGACATCAGGTGACCACAATTGTAACGCACGCTCTCTTGCAAATCGGCACAGTTGATCATAACGATCGGAATCTTCAAATATCCAGTTTAACCCATTCTTCATTTCCCGCGTATCATAGGCTTCGGCCAGATATCCGGTGTGTTTATGAACGACCGCATCAGGAATACCACAAATGTTGAACGCTACTACCGGGACACCACACGCCTGTGCTTCAGTCGCAGTTTGAGGTAGATTCTCCATTCTGGAGGGAACCACCACCACATCAGACGCATTGTATACTAATGATAGTGCGAAATCATCACTAAAGTGCCCCATGAAACGGATGGGAAGTGGAAAGTCATTCAAATCCTTTGGCTCCGACTGCCCAAACACAACCACAAGGAAATCGTCGGTATTGAGAGTGTTTGAGAAAGCTCCCGTTTTGATTTCGTTGTTCTGCAGTTCAGAAGCGAAAGATCTCAAAGCATCGGTGAGCAAATCGAATCCTTTATTGGGATTCATGACCGATCCGAATGCCCCGACCAAAATGATTTTTTTGTCGGTTGGAAGTTGAAGGATACCACGTGCCACCGACTTTTCAATAGGTTTGAAGATGTCTGTATCTAACGGATTTGGTATCACCCGCGTTGGCCAGTCTCCTGCGATCTTGCTTTTAGCTGCGATGTTAGCTAACCAAGTACTTGGTGACACCAGGTGCATCGATGATCTAAAGGATCTCAACTTACGATTCCATGTCCAACGATCCAGATCCAATCCACGGGAGTGGGCCGGACGATTATCCTTAGTATAACCTTCTATATATCTCAGATCGCTGGAATCTTTGGGATGGTGCTCCATCCCGCAGAATGTCCATGAATCATGCATTGTCCAAATGACAGGTTTAGTGATTTTGCCAATTTGAGCGATGGAAATGAGTCCATCACACACCCAATGTAAATTCACAACATCGGCGTCACTGGCATTGATCTGTTTAGCCTTGAAGTTGTTTATCCATCCCGGGGAATGTAAAATGGGATTTTCGGTTTTCTGTAATTTAACAGGCAATGCCTCCAAAACGGATCGAATGTCTGCCTTGATGCGCCCAACAGGTCCTGCCGGACCTTCGACTCTCCAATCGTCCGAATTTCGGGTACGTACCCACATCTTCGAATCAGTACCATTATTGATCAAAGATTTATGTAAACGGTTCGCTGCACGAGCGGCTCCGCCTGTAGATTCGTAGCTACTTAATATCAGTACTTTATGTTCAGACGATTTTGACAATACTACCTGTTCTACGTTAGATCAATATTACTAAAGATTTCGGTTGTGACTATCAGCGTGAAGTTAATGTTTCTGAATCACAGTTTAATGCTATTATGTGTATCACAGTGGCATATTGTATCACAGAAACGATCATGTTTTACATCCTCAGGATTATTCATGTTTATGCATCACCCACTAATTCATATTTCTGAATCACCGGGTCGATGAGATATTCACCTGTCAACGTGCTTTGCAGATCATGAATCCTTTGCTTCTGGACGTTGATCTCTGAAAAATCTATTTTTTTTATGGTTTCTACAATACTCTGCACAGTATTATCCGGCGAAATAAATCCAACATCGTATCGATCTAATACGGCTTTCATAGCACTTTGGCTCCATACCAGAGGGACCACCCTCGCAGTCAGGTACTCCCAGAACTTGTTCGGAACGGTGGTGTACAATGTGTGGTAGTTAGCGGATCGAAACATACATAACCCGATATCATACTGGTTCATCACCGGTATAATTTTATCAAAAGGTACTGGCTCCGGGAAAGTGACATTTGTTACGTCTTTAGCATACTCTTTTAGATGTCTCACATTGGATTCTGTACCAACCAGATACAGTGACAATCTATACCCTTTACCCAGTTCACGTGCTGCGTCAATGATCATTTCGAGTCCACGTCCAGGTGAGGCAATACCATGATGCACCAAGCGTATGGGACTACCTTCCAAAACAGTGACAGGCGTGAGTTTGGGATGACTTCTACTGGCATTCGGCACGATAGCGATTTCAGGAAGCACATCGAACTTCTGCTGATATCCATCAACTACGGCCTGACTTTCAACGTACATCACCCGGGTATTCTTCAGAACATCTAGCATTGTACGGCGAATCAGCCAACCTTTGGTCATGCGCCAGGCTCTGCTTCCATCATACATACGTGGGATGTACTCATGAGAATTAAAAACGATTGCCTTTGCAACTTTGCCAACAATGAAAGCCGATTCAAGGTGATGGGTAGAAACGGTATCCGGTTTAAGTTCAGCTATACGATTGAGCACTTTTCTGTGTCTGAATCTGAGCAAAAACGGGAAGTAGTACTTGAGTACAATCAGTAAAATATCCAGAATGCGATCGATGAGTAGGCGGTCTTGGGTTATATCGATGAACTCATCCATATCAGGATGTGTACCTTTACCTGCTCCAACCAACCTACACTTCCCCTTGAGTGCAGCTATCTCCTGAATAATGCGCGGTTCTTTGCTGAAATCAAACTCAATTCCAACAATAAATACCGTATTCACTCTCATTTTCGTACTATTCTGAGAAGTTAAACTCAATGAAATCTATTTTTGATGTTCTGTTTATATCTTAATCAGCAATTGCAAACCAACACCCAGTTTATTTTTGTGTAACACGGGTAATCAGGTAGGCTCAAACAGTGCGACTCATAGTCCAACATTCGTGTCATTCTTGTGTTACCGGTGTCCTCGGCCACTTATCTCTCAATCGGTTCAATAAAAAAATCACAAATCGTGCATCTTTCACCGTGTCACAATGCTGCTCAATAAATCGAATATTATCATACACAAAAAGTGCCAGAGCCAGATTTAATGCCACACTATCGGTCATAATATTCTCACCATAAAAACGATCATTGATCATACGTATTCGCGTCTTGAGCTTATCTGTACTCCTGTCATATTTATTCAGCCAGACATAAATAAAATCGTAATACACAGATGCTTCAAAGGTCCGGTCGAAATCAATTAGCCAGGTTTTACCCTGATCTCGTATGAGATTCATCGGATTCAGATCGCCGTGGACTATTCCATATGGAGCTTTGTTGTTATGTACCCAGAAATTTCGTTTAATCTGTTGTTCTGCAAAGTCGGCAAGCTCCTGAATCTCGATCGGAAGGTTCACGGGCTTCTGGAGCATAATAGTTTTCATCTCCGCTGAACGAAGGACGTAATCCATCATCTGATCATCGACCGGATTGAAATCGACAATATGTTCCCCTGGTATTCCAACAAGCTCTTGGACCAGCATGTGCTTGTCACGGTCTTCACGAATATGTCCCAGAACATCTACACCGTGATCAATAAAATGGGAAGTTGCATTGGCTTCCCGCTCAAAATGATCTTTTCTCGACCAGAACACTGTTTTGGTTCTGCCATCAAAATCAAAGAAGGATACTTTTTTGCTCTCTTTATCTCTGTACACAGCAAGATTCCAAGGTATTGCATCCGGATCCATATAGAAATAAGAGATACTGATCGCTTTTTGCATTAACTCGTGTTTCTTCTTGATTCCGGCATGATCCCAATCTGGAATAAACATCTTGGGTTTCTTCCGTGATAAGTCCGGCCGTATGATGCGCTTATTATAAAGTAGGCACTTGATTTTTCTCCTGTTTGGAGCTGGACGAACAAAGTATCCGTTCGACTCCATTATTCGAATCACATCTTCCGACAAAAAATCAGCTGGATCGACGACCTCTGAAAAGATGTTGAATCGCAGCAACATCCAATCCAACAACTCGTTCCCAAGTTTACGAAGCATGTACGACGGTTTCATTTTATTGTTTGAATATGTTCGAAGACCGACCCTCACTTAATACATTGTCCAAAATCTCAGCGGCAAGTTCAGAACCTCTTCCTGCTTCTACACCACCAAAGAATTGTTCACGTACTTTGTCACGAATTCGCGACTGTTGATCCCAAATTTCTTTGTTCTGAGTCAGCTTGATTAAAATATCAGGCTCTTGATTCGCCTGTTCAAAACCTACATTGAGCAACTGATCACGGATTTGATAAACAATTAGGTTCTCTTTGCGTTGATGTTCGCTGTCATGTTCTGGGTGATTAAGTAAAATCAGATTTTGATCCGTATAAACAGAACTGAACACTACCCCTCCGTAATCACAAAGTGTAAATGCAGCACCAGCATATAACTCACTCATATCTCTTTCTGCAACAAGATCGACATAGAATCCAAAGGATGATAACTTATCATTCAATATTTCTCTGTCACGTTCAACCCGTTTCGGATGTGGCCTTACGATCACAGCAAAATTCTTAGTGAGCTCAGCAACAAATGGAGCCCAGCTGTCGATGTTAAAATCATCATTGCCCTGTCGTGGGACATACGTCGGCAACCACGCCACAATAGGCTTATCAGATGGGATTCCAAACTCGGTTCTAATATTTTTTGCCAATTTAAGTTCAGGGTCGACCAGATTGTCATAACGCGGATACCCGATAACAGCGCACGGCTTTTTAGTCCTGGTCTGAACCAGATTACTGTCAAAATCACCATGACACAGATACAAATCGATGATGTCTTTGGTCTGTGGATCAGGAAACTTTGCCAGATGGATGTCCATTCCTTTTGGGAACTGCACCACTATTTGCCCGGCCAGAACTTCTGGAAGTTGAAGTTTATCGAGTTCATACTGTCGATACCATGATTCAAGCGATTCACTGAAGAGGTTAGATCGAAATAATCGAAGTATTTTTTGGATTGCCCGATAGCCTCTTCTCACCACGTTTTCGATCAGCGTAGTCTCAGGCGATCTCACCCCGAACTTGAATGTGAACGTAGTCACAAACACTTTGTATTTACATCCCTTCTTTAGCACATCGGTCAGTGTGATCCATGAATGACCCTTGTGTTTCGCTATCGAAACCATCTCGAGGTCGTACTCATCCTTCACACTTTGTTTGACCTCAGATAACTGGTCGTTGATGATCAGCTCAAAAGGTATACCACGCTTTTGTAATTCTGTCCATACATTACCGAAATAATCATAATGTCGTTTGTCTACGACATAGAACCCGATTTTATTGATTGTCTGACTCATTAATTTTTTTTGGATGTAATCAGGAAAGCACGATCACTGATTCTTCGATATTCAATGTGATGAAAACGATCAATAGATGACTGAAGGTTCTCAAGAATTTCACGGAACTCATCATCCGTGTATGACTTGAACTTGAATGAATTGTCGAGCAACTGCCCATCATCCCGAATTGGAGTACCATTCGTTCCGTTTTCGTCCCCTTGCAGGAGTGCTTTCACCTTGCGTTTGAACTTAACGACCAACGAGTTGTTGGTTGTTAAGGGTGTGCCGGATCCAACACCGTGATGAACCACCACATCCCCAACTTGTTTAGCCGTATCCAGTTTGTTGTTCCGAGCCAGTATTTCCCAGGCATCTACAATACGGTCAGCGGCCAAAACTCCATCAACATTTACAAGTCGTTTGGCCAGTTTTTCCTCAGCCAGTTTATCCTGATTTAATTCGGCCTTACTTGATTGGTTCTGAAGCAGGTGATCAACTTTCTCGAGCAACTCATCCATGGTGAATGCTTCCCTACTGAGCTGATTTGGGATTTCACGTTCAAAATGTGAAGGGAGTGGACGATAGGCAATGCGAGGCACACCTGAAACGGCGGCTTCCAGTGCGCTAGTACACCCATTATGGATGATGGCTGTAGCTCCACGAATCCATGCACTGATGGTACCTTCACGGAATACATGCACATTTGGGTAAGGACCAATCATTTTATCCCATGCTTCATCAGCTTCAACCGGATGTGGACGAATCAATATATTTACATCCGGATACGTTTCAGCCAACTGCCTGATCATTTTCACGAAATGTCCGATCAACTGGAGCATGTAACCGGAATATTCATACTCGAATAGCTCCATTTCCGGGTCCCTGTCAAAATATCCCGCTTCTCTGAGTCGTGCCATCACATTCCAGATTTTATTGGATCGAATGACCGACCCAAAATTTGATACCACCATCAGATATGGTTTGTCCTGCCACTTCTGTAGCTTACTATCGAGATGAAAATAATTTTGAAAATCCTTTCGCCAAAAATCTACACGCGGTGATCCAGTTGCAATCATCTTTTCAGCAAAATCAGGATATACCTGTTTCAGTGAAGCCGTATCAAATTCGCCCCAGCCAAACACAGCATCTGCTTTATTTATGGATAATTCGCTATACCTGATTCGAGCAAATTTTTCATACGACTCATCCAGAAGTCCACTTTCTTCATCCTGGGATGTAACCAAATGACCGTTGGATTTTAGTTTGGTGAGTTGATCAAGCATTTGATCCGAAGGAGTGAGGGATTTCATATGGATCACCCCTGCCGGTAAATGACCATCCACTGCTGGTATCAGTGCGTCCATCTTACTCCCCAAAATGACCTGATGTCCACGCTCAGCCGCAGCAAGTGCCAAGAGTGTACGTCCTTCCAACTCTCGAATCTTGACTTCAATTGGGATATAAATGTTCATTTTATTCTTAAACTAACCATTGCAACGTTGAGAGCACAGTATTTCATTTTACATTCTAAGTTTATTCTGACCGATCACATCACCACATTTAACGTTGAGATCCCGCTGCTTGAATTCGTGTTCAGATCGAAGTTTTCAGTCATCAATTTCTGACCAACTTATCTGTATGGAATCTCCCGCTTTACTTCCGGATCAAAAACGACCCCATAGCAAGCACATCCATACCTGATCCAAAGAAACACCTTAAGGCTTCTTCTGGTCGCATCACTATCGGTTCCCCCTGAACATTGAACGAGGTATTCACAATGATCGATTGTCCAGTGAGCTTCTCAAATTCGTTCATTACCGACCAATATAACGGATTGACATCCTTATTCACAGTCTGGGGACGAACAGTACCATCCACATGAATACACGAAGGCAATACATCCAGATACTCTTTCTCGATTCGAGTTGCCACGATCATGAAGGGTGATTTATCGATATTCGTGTCGAAGTATCCGTGAAAGCTTTCTTTTTTGAGAGATGGACAGAAGGGGCGCCAAGCCTCTCTATTCTTTACATGTTTGTTGACATGGTCTCGGGCATCAGGGTTCAATGGATTCGCAAGGATGGATCGTCCGCCTAAAGCTCGGGCACCTACTTCCATTCGTCCCTGGAACCAACCTACGATTTCATTATCCGCAATGGATTTTGCCACATCCTTAGCAATATCATTACTCTTTACATATTTGATTTTGCACTGATTTAGTACTTTTTCAATTTCATCATCAGTGAACGATGGTCCATAATAAAGATGCTCAAGAGAAGGAAGTTTTGGAATTTCACCAGTTACATCAATCCCGGCAAGGAAGGCTGCACCCAGGCAGACACCATTATCACTGGCTGCCGGTTGAAAGAAATAATTCTCAAACAAATCTGATTCAGCCATTAAGCCATTCGCCTTACAGTTCATATGGACCCCACCGGCGAAGCATATATTTTTTGACAGGTTCAATGAAGCGGCATAGCGCATCTGAGCATACAACACCTCTTCAAGTTTCTTTTGTGCAGCATAAGCAATAGCCGGGTAGGGCGCCGTCATCGCTGTGACATCTGCAGAACGCGGAGCACCGAGTTTCTCGACCATCAGATCTGTAAACCGGCTGCCAAAAGTTCTTTTCCCACTATATCTGAACCTTGGGTCTACCTCATAATGAAAGGATTCTCCATCAGTTTTAACCATTTCGTCGAATACAGACATAATTTTAGCATCCGGTGCACCATATGCAGCCAATCCCATGGTTTTGCCTTCATCCACATATGCCTTGAAACCCAGAAATTCCGTGACTGACGCATAGAATCCACCAAGTGTATTTGGCAGGACCTCCGTAGCCAACTCCTCCATGGTTCCATCTTTGTGAACATAGACCAGGCTGGATGCAGCTACTTCGCCAACACCATCATTTACAATAACAACAGCTTCATCAAAACCAGAAGTGTAAATGGCAGATGCAACATGGCTAAGGTGATGTGAATAAAACTTAAAATTAGAATCCGTGAGTTCAACACCCAATTTCCTCAGAATCAACCCAAGATCCTGTCTTATTTTGACCGGATTGTACAAAGAATTGAGTCCCTGTTGTACCAATCGGCTAATGTCATCAGTTTCACTTGGATACTTGGCTATAGTCTCTTCAAGATTTGCAGTAGCCAGTTCAGCATAGGTATCACAATCCCATGCATACCCGATACCCGAAACTTCAAAACCCTGTTTGCGAGCTTCTTTGATACAAAATTCCATTGCACGTGCAGGATAGGCATTCGGAGCCGTCTTGATTCTGTTGAATCGTTCCTCTTCAGCCCATGCCAGAATTTCATTATTACCGACAATTGCTGCTGATGAGTTAGGTCCCGGACCAAATATCCCTAAGTAAGCTTGTTTTTTCATTAATACTTTGCTGATTTCTGTCTGTTTTAATTATTAAATCTGATTACTAACCGATGCTTCTGACTATTTGAAACGCCTCGGCATAAGGTAGTCCGACGGTCATCCCCCAATACTTGGCTCGGATCTGGAGCGCCTCAGGTGAGCGTGGATGGGGATATGCTCTTTTTTCATATTTGTAACACTCCATAGCCTGTGATTTGGCTATCATATTCTCATCGGATACTTCCAGAAAGAGATTGGGCCTGAACGGTCTTGCATCATTTGAAGGAATCCATTCTGTTCCGGATGGAGTCTCAAATGTGATCAACGTTTTCACACGTTCATGTTGCATAGGTCTTGTTGCCGTCATGACAGCCTGAAAAGTCAGCTGATGATCGATGTTGACATCTCCATTATGGTGAGTCAAGATGACATCAGGATCGAACAAGGATTTTTCATGTTCTACTATTTTGATGATGTCAAGAAGTGGTACTGTATCAAATCGGTTGTCAGGGAGATTGTGGACACTCAATTCATGATATCCAAGGATACCACGCGCATCTTCAATGTTTTGTCTGTGCTGGTGCAGTTCATCACTCCATTGTTCCGGATCACGCAAATCACCCCGTGAGGTAATCCCTTCGCCGAGAATAACCACCTTGATTTGGGTGAGGTCACCGGGTACGGCATTAGAACACAGTTTATGGATCGTAGCCCCGGGTCCAAGCAGCTCGTCATCCGGATGAGCCACGACAATCAATAACCGTTTATTTGATAGTAAATTCATTTTACAACCTCTGTTTAGACCCTTGGTTAGAATAACATGAAAGATGTGTATGATACATATAGACTTCCAATAGCCCCACGTCTAATCCCTTGATCAATAATATCAAAAAACCGTTCAACCATATTCTCATTGTAATAATCGACCGCATGCAATCAATCTTCAGAGAGTAGATCCCAACTAAAAGGCGTCCCAATTTCAATATCACGCCCGGCTTTGAGTCCGATAACCGTATCATAATATTTAGGTTGTAATCCATCACCAGGACGGATTGTACGTACATTTTCAGGAGTAAATACCTCACCTTTTTTCACAGGTTTGACGACATACACTGAACGTTTGTAGCGAAGACTATCTTTTTCATCCTTCAGAATACCATATTGGATGTAACCCAACGCTTGAAAGGCACGCTCTGATTCTGTAACCAACGCACGAAGTTCGTCAGGTTCGATTGAAAACGCTGCATCAACACCGCCATCAGCTCGACTAAGAGTAAAATGCTTCTCAATGACTCTGGCTCCAAGTGCTACTGAAGCAACAGCAGCGCCAATACCCGGGGTGTGATCCGACAAGCCGATATGGCAACCAAACACATCCCTCATATGAGAAATAGTTCGAATATTGGAATTGACCGGAGATGCAGGATACGTGCTCGTACACTTGAGAAGGACAAGATCTTCGCAACCATTTTCACGTAACACCCGAACGGCCTCATCAATATCTGATAAATTGGCTGCACCTGTCGACATGATGACCGGTTTTCCGGTCTGAGCAACCTTTCGAAGAAGTGGCCAATCGACATTTTCAAACGAAGCAATCTTGTAAGCCGCGACGCCAAGTTCTTCCAAAAAGTCGACGGAAGTCAAATCGAACGGAGTGCTGAAAGGCATAAGTCCAAGTGAACGTGCTTTCTCAAAAATGGGTTTGTGCCACTCCCAAGGAGTATGGGCCAGCTGATAGAGTTCATATAACGATTTGCCATCCCACAACGAATTAGGATCATCAATTGAAAACAAACCACCTTTGATATCGATGGTCATGGTATCAGCTGTGTACGTTTGTAACTTAATCGCATGTGCACCGGCATCAGCCGCGGCCTGAACGATTTCAAGTGCCCTATCCAGTGATTGATTATGATTCCCACTCATCTCAGCAATGATGAACGGCTTGAACCCATCACCAATCGTAAACGCTTCTAAATTAATGTCTTTCATATTATTTTTTGTTGTAAAATTCTACCATTTTCACCCGCTATCTGCTCTCTGCTCACCGCTCCTCGCTCACCGCTCCCCGCTCCCCGCTCTCCGCTTTCTGCTATCTGCTCTTTCTTCCCGCTCCCCGCTCACCGCTCCCTGCTCACCGCTATATAATTCCCAATAACCAGCACATCAATGATGTTTGTCGCCAACGCATCTACACCCTCACGCGGATGATGTACAATCGGTTCCTCATGGCGGTTGAATGAAGTATTGATAAGTGCAGGTTCGCCAGTTGCTTCGTGCCAGGATCTGAGAATATCGTACATCAGCGGATTCCCATCCGGACTGACAACCTGTGGTCGGGCCGTACCATCAATATGAACTGCGGCAGGGGCCATTTTTTTCATAAAATCGGTACAATCATAGGTTACAGTCATATATCGACTGGCGATATGATCAGGCTCCCATCCAATGTAACAATCTTTGGCCACGTCATCCATCGATACCGGTGCAAATGGCATAAACTCGGTTCGATCCATTCTGTGGTTTAACCAATCATTCACACTATTATCACGACAGTGGTAAATAATACTACGATTACACAACGCACGTGGACCAAACTCCATCCGACCCTGGAAAAGTCCCACAACTTTGTTGTTCTTGATTGCTTCGACAACGTCTTTTACTACATTTTCAGATTTCTGATATACAATAGAAGGTACTTTTTTTAGTTCAATCTCGATTTGATCGTCGGTAAATTCGGGACCTTGATACATATTGTCCCATTGTATTTTTGGATGTCCATTCTCGAACAGATATCCAGCCGCAGCACCTATACACAGTCCACCATCACCCATCTGTGGTTGTATAAAAATATTCTTCACACCGGGAATCTCCATCACGCATTGGTTGACGCGTACATTCGCAAAAACCCCACCGGCCATACACACATATTCAGCACCGGTTTGATGTACATAGTATGTAACTAATTCAGTAATACACTCTTCAAGATGCACCTGGGCAGCAGCAGCGACATCTTCCCGAGTGTTGTTAGCTATCAACTGTTTGAGCTCATCACTGAAATTACTATAGAATGGTCGGAATAACTCGCCTGACTTTCCATACACTTTTCCATCTTTCACATAAATCATTTCGCGCATTTTTGGCAAAAGCTTTTCAGGATTACCGTGAGCCGCCAAACCAGTAACTTTACCCTCATGTCTGTGAGGAGTAAATCCGAGCAGTGCCGTAATTCTACCGTAGAAGAAACCAAGACTATCGGTACTGGATCCCTGATACAGCATTTCCATCTTGTCAGGTGTAAAATAGCTGACGGTTACCGACATGAAGTCACCACGTCCATCACTTGTTACCACCAATGACTTTTCAAATGGGGAGAAACAGTATGCTGAATATGCATGAGCTTCGTGGTGATCAATACTTACAGATTTTTGTTGAAGATTATTTTGTACCACAAAAGCATGATATTCATCGCGTTTGCGACGATCCTGCTCTATTTCGGTGGCAATACGCTCACGAAATGTCTCCAACCCTTCCGGATTATGCATGGCCTCATACACTATACGGTCATGATAAGACAACAAATGCTTCTCAGCATTGAATCCGGCACTCCAGCCGTATGCAATTACATCGATTTGATCCAATGTGATGCCGGCAGATTCCAGACAAAACTTTACGCTATGCTCTGGCCAGTTGTTGTCCATTTTGATGCGAGTAAAGCGTTCTTCGCTTGCTGCTGCTATCAATTTTCCGTCGACGATGATACTTGCACTTGCTGTTTCGTCGTTTGCAATTCCTAAAATGATCATGTATATAATTGGTTAATACAGCATCGATACTCCGATGCTGTGCCACTTGCTATGTTGTTTTTAATACGTTCTCTTTAATTCTATTTTCCAATTCAAAGAATAAATCCCTGAATCGATCACGGCTACGGCCATCAATAACCTTGTTCACTTCAGAGAAAACGGGCCGTACATTCAATGCTTTTTCAACCATCTCCGGCTGGAAGGTCCCGGCATCGATGATTGCTCGAAGCTCGAGAAAATGTTGATAGTTCGGAATTTGATTGTTCGTATAATATCCGCTTATAACTGTGCCTCCAGTTGCGATAGCTTCGAACAAAATTCCACTGGACGGGACAATTTTGAGTCCTGATTCCATCATCAGATTACACATCTTTTTCGCATCAATATGATGATGGTGCTCAGTGGCCGCATCCCCATCAATGTGTTCAAGTAATGATGCTAAATGTTGGTAGGATGCACCAGTTACCAAGATAATCCTGCGAAACAGACCCGAATTACGTACAATTTCCCATGTTGATTTAATGAGATCCTGTGCATCTGATCCACCAAAACATATGAATACCGTTTCTTTGTCACCAGATGAAATATCAGATCGTGCTGATTCAAGAAAAGGTGCTCGGAGTAATGTGTAGTCCGTTCCCAATGCAAAAAGCGTACCCGGAAGTGCTTTATAGTCTGTCGGACTGACACCTGGTGATTGATTTATAATCAGGTCGGCATGACATTCCGGTTCCATCAGATCGTCGATACAAATCAATGCTTTGGCTTGTTTTTTGATTTCATCCTGTAATTCAAGTCCGAACTGATATCCATCCAGAACAACCAGATCGTCATAACCAATCATATCCAAAAACTCAGATTCAGATGCGATAATGTGAGATGTATAACCCGAATCAATGAACTCACTTCGAACAGCATCAGCAATATGCTGACTCACGAATGAAATTTCATATGTGTCGAAAAGCATGTCAGCCAATGCCCTGCTTCTGATCAAGTGACCCAAACCCATCTGGACGGTACCATCTGCACGAAAAAAAATCCGTTTTCTCATTCAGGATCTCTGTTTGACCTGTCCTCTGATAATTTCAATGAGACTCGATTCATTTCCAATCGATCCATCAGGCTGATAGCCGCACCAAGTTCATCTTCATATGATGCAAATTGTTGCTTCTGGATCATATCTTTGTTTGCCTGGAACACAAATGGATACATCGTGTTGAAATATTTGACCAGTTCAATTCCATCTAACCCGGTCGTGTGAGACAACAATGTCGACAATACCAGATAATCAGCTGGATAGTCAACAGTCAATCTCAATGACGACATTCCTTCTGCTTCCACTATCGGTAATCTCAAAATATTGAAACCGGCATGTGTTTTAAAATAGTGCGTTACGTGCTCACGATCGGCCTCGCTAAGCTCCATAGACTCCAACGAAATCAGTTTATCAGCAGCAACTACCTCTACATTCATTCCAACCGGTAGTCCGATGGTGTATGTATAATCATAACTACCATGAATATGTTGTTCAATTGCAGCATCAATACTCGATATATCGAGTAGCGGATTATCAGCTGTTAGTCGAACCACAACGTCAAACCCATGACTTTTACTAATCGAAATGAAACGGCTCAGGACGTCTGACTCACTTCCTCTGAAGCACGAAATACTGTTTTCATTACACCAATGTGATATCGGATCGTTATGTATCCCAACAGCCGTTGCAACTATGATTTGCCCTGAATATCTGCTACGAGACAATTGATCAATGATGGTCCCCAGCATCGTTTTCTGACTTTGTAACGGCATAGGTAACAATACTTTGCCTGGCAACCTGTCGGATTGCATTCTTGCCTGGATAATAAAGCCGATTTTTTTATTCACAGACCAGTATCAGCGTGTTGTCCAACCACCATCAATTACAAAATTTTGTCCAGTGGTAAAAGAAGATGCGTCTGAGGCCAGATAAATAAATATTCCAGCTAATTCTTCTGGTTTCCCAATTCGACCCAGGCACGTTCTTTCAGAGAGCTTCTGAATAAAACCTATCTGTTCCTGCACTTTAGTCGACGGAAAGGGTCCGGGAGAAACCGTATTTACGGTGATACCTTCCTTCCCGAGTAAACTTGCATAGTACTTAGTCATTTGAATGATACCTGCTTTTGCTGCTCCATAGTGCGGTGGATTGAGCATGGATTTGTGTTCATCATACACACTGAAATCTGGCGCAACAATGCCATACATCGACGACACATTAATGATTCGTCCGCCACCTGACTTCCTCATGTATGGCAAAACCTCACGGATCGCCCTGAAAACACTGTTCAAACTTCCATCAATTCCCTTAGCCCATTGGTCATCCGTCATACTGAACGGATCCTGTCCCTGGAGAAAAAACGCGTTATTGATCAGCACATCGATCCCTGACTCCAATTGAGCAACATTTTCAAATGCCGATTGAATGGATGCTGAAGATGCGATGTCGCATTCTATGAATTTGATGTTCTTGCCAGACTCAATCAGAGTGGTGAACGCAGTTTGAAATTTGTCACGACTTCGTCCTAAAACATAGACTTTTGCTCCGTGATGGACCAAGCTTTCAGAAATAGCGGTTCCCAGATACCCATACCCACCCGTAATCAGGATTACCTTACCATTCAGATCAAATGACTTAACCATACTTAATGACTCCATTTTGAGGGCATCACAATCTCATCGCTGATATCCATATTAAGTTCGGGTAAAGACTCAGATTCATCTAATCCGACAATGATGTCCCGAAGCTGGGTAACGTTCTGCACACCTATCAGCACCGTATCGATTCGGGTATCTGAAAGTACATAATTCAATAAAGCAGCGGGAAGATTGCTTATAGAGGACTGGAGGTTCCGAATCACATCACGAACCGGATCAAAACGGGATTCAAATTCTTTCAGAAAAAATAATCCCTGAAGAAATGCAGATCTACCATGGATTTCAGTGCCTATGGACTTCAATTCATCGAAATAACTCACAAATCTTCGGTCAAAGTAGTTTACCGGGACCTGAATTAAGTCCGGAATCATACCGAGTTCGAGTAACGCATCCAGCTCGGCAGGTTCATTCAGACTGAACCCGATCTTCCCAACAAACCCTTCTTGTTTCAGGAGTTGTAAAGCTTCCCATTGCTCCGGTCGCTTGACTATGTTCTGAGGTCGATGTGCAAGGTATCCGTATAAATGATCACATTGAAGACGTTCAAGAGACTGATGTACTTGTTCGTCTATCGACATGTAGCTTTCAGGTGGCATATATTTTGACACCACATGAAAATCCTGCACTCCAATTGATCCCAACACCAACTCAGCGGTACCATAGGCACTGGCGGTATCAATCATTTTGATGCCGGATGTCTTTGCCAGTTCCAGCACCTCAGCAACAGATTTCTTATCTGGTTGTCCGAGTTTATTAGAAATTCCGTACGGGAGACCAAATTGCACGGTTCCAAGTCCGATTCGACTAATCTTGTTCAAAGAACTCCTCAATGGTTTTGATTACAAAATGCTGCTGATCATCACTCAACGTCGGATACATAGGAAGGCTCAGGCATTTACGGTAATATGATTCTGATGATGGCATATCACCTGATTTCCACCCAAATTGCCGATAGTATGGCATTAAGTGTAATGGAATGTAGTGTACCTGCGCATAGATCCCTTTGGTCCTCAGGTAATTGTACAGTTCGAGTCGACGGGGCGTTTCAATAATGTAAAGATGATAAGCATGCCCTTCAATGTGATCTGATTGACCTAAAATGAATGGTTTGCCATAAAATGCTTGGGCATATCGTTCGGCTATTTGTCGGCGGCGCGACAGTCTGTCATCAGCCTCCTCAAGTTGAGAATGCCCCAATGCAGCCTGAAAGTCGGTCAGACGATAATTATAACCCAGTTCCTGCATCTCCATGTACCAACCCGGATATGCGTTGATTGAATTTTTATTGGCAAGCTCAGTTTCATGCGCATGAGGAGCACCAATAGATGGTGCCGATTTTTGAAGCTCCATGTGCTCGGCATCATGTCCGGCCGCAAAATTGACATCCAACGTAAAATCATTCACATTTTTGGTAATACCATGCGTTCGGAGTCTTAACAATCGCTCGTATAATGCTTCATTATTGGTAGTAATCATACCGCCTTCACCTGCAGCAATATGTTTAACCGGATGGAAAGAGAAAATGGCCAGATCAGCAAAAACCCCATTTCCACATAACTGTTTATTCTCTTTGGAGTCGATGAAGAATCCACCGGGTGCATGGCAGGCATCTTCGATGATCCAAAGTCCGAATTCATCGGCAAGCTTCCTGACTTCCTCCAGGTTAACTGCACGTCCGGCAAAATCTACCGGGACGACACCGCGATATGTCCCTTTTGGGACAGACTCGAGCTTTTTTCGTAATGAAGCTATATCGATCAGATACGTATCCGGTTCAATATCAACGAAATCTAATTCACCTCCGCAATATCTGATACAGTTACCTGATGCCGCAAACGTGATAGGTGTTGTGAGTACTTTATCTCCACTTTTAACGTCAAGCGCCAAGGCACACAGGTGAAGTGCAGCCGTGCCGTTAGAAACTGCAACTGCGAAACGAGATCCCACATAACTCGCAAATGCCTGTTCAAATGTAGCTATTTCAGGCCCTTGCGTGAGATAATCTGATTGTAGTACCCGAACTACGGCATCCAGATCTTTTTGGGTGATGTGTTGCCTACCATATGGAATTACAGATTTATTTTCCATGATATCAATCAAGTATGGTTTTACCTCTGGCCGCCTGATTGATCCGATGTAATCTTCGAATGATTCTGGCCATCAGGGATTCATTTTCTGGAAGTATCGTGTTGGACTTATCGAACTCGATTTTTTCGGACTTGAGGTCACCAAACCGTTCGGTTTTGATTCCAATATATGCATCTTCGATTGTTAGCGGGGCATATGTATGAAGCCGTTCAATCCTCTGAAGATCTTGGGCCATAATCGCATCTGAAAGTGCACCCTCGTCATTTTTCAGATAATATTTATCAAATATTTCACTCACTTCATTCCAGAACGGGTGGTCCGCAAGTTTGTAGGATGTATCTAAACGCTCTGGTTTGATCTGGGAAGAATGGTGGATGTGTGACAATCGAAAGGTACTTTTGGGATCCGTCTCGCTATGTGCGCCAAACATTTCCCACCATCCAGATTTGTAGCTGCTGAAATCCAATTCGAGATAATCTCCGATTCGGTCAAACGTATGATTATTGTTCAAAACCATATCTTCCATCCAAATTTTTAGGATGTCGGGGTATTTATAACTTTCTACAACAAACCGCAGATACGCCATGATTGGAATCACAATATCCAATTCGGTACGATAATGTTTGATCACGCTTTGCTTTATAGCCCAGGATCGTACATCACGAATTGTATAAATAGTTTTATATGGATACTTCCTGGTTGTGAGTCCGGCTACCATACTATTGATCTTGGTACCAATGAATGTGTAACTGAAATCTGGTTCCAAAGTCGAAAAGTGGTTGAAAAAATCTATATATGGCGCTCCGTAATCATCATCCTCACGAAAGTACATCCTTCCTGATGGATATTTGTCCAATAACTGGTGACCATACTTAGTTATTGACGATTGAGCCATGTACACTTCAAACAGATTCATAATCTGTGGGTGTGCATTAAGCATCCCATTCAGGGACGATGTACCAGTTTTTTCTGGACCCTGAATGAATAATACATTATCTCTCGAATACTTTAACGGGGGCATCGAATCGATCAGTGGCAATGATTGGTTTTAGGACATCGAATACATATCTACACTGTAAAATAGGGGTCAACATGTTCTTTTACTAATTTTCTTAACTCATCAACGCTAACCCAATCTGTATTTTCACCAGAATTGTACTGAAATCCGCGTGGCACTTTTACCGCTTTAAAATGATCTACAAAATCTTCAATCTTCCATTTATGAACCGATGGCAGGATGGCATAATAGCTACCCAAATCATATGTATAGAATGAATCTGATGTTGTGATCATCTCCTCATGAATTTTTTCTCCTGGACGAATACCTATGACCGGTTTATCGCATTCAGGGCCAATAGCTTCGGCAACGTCCAATATTCTGTATGAAGGAAGTTTGGGTACAAATAGTTCGCCACCCCAAGCCGTTTCAAGAGCATGAAGCACCATGTTAACTCCACCTTCAAGTGTAATGTTGAAACGTGTCATTTCTGGATGAGTGATAGGCAGGACACCTTCCTTGCGTTTTTTTAGAAAGAATGGTATCACTGATCCATTCGATCCCATCACATTTCCATACCGAACAACTGAAAACGTAATTTTTCGATCACCTTTAATGTTATTAGCTGCAATGAAGAGTTTGTCGGATACTAATTTTGTAGCGCCATACAAATTGATTGGTGCTGCAGCTTTGTCGGTTGAGAGTGCAACTACTTTCTCCACATTCGTCTCAAGACAAGCACGGATCAGGTTCTCGGCTCCATTGATATTCGTTTTGACACACTCATCAGGATTGTACTCGGCTATCGGCACATGTTTCATGGCAGCAGCATGGATCACATAATCAATACCACTCAAAGCTCGTACCAATCTGGCATAATCACGCACATCTCCGATAAAAAAACGGATCATTGGATATCGTGTGTGCGGATACTCCTGTGCCATTTCAAATTGTTTTTGTTCATCTCTGGAAAAGATGACCAGTCTTTCGACATCCGGCCAGGTTGTAAGTACTTTTTTTATAAAAGCACGTCCAAGGGATCCTGTTCCACCCGTTATAAGTATTGATTTGCCGTTCAAGTTCATATAATTGAATACTATTTTGGCCTGTTATGGTTTTGTACCGTTGGTCGACATGATCTGCATTTCACCACTGATCATAAACGGAACACTATTCAACGTTCCAAGTCCCTCAACTTTGAATTTCTTCCAGTGTCTGTACGTTGCATAATTTTCGGGCAAGGTACCATCGGTAGTTGAGCTCAGAATCTTGAATGTAATGCTGTACTCACCATTCGTAAGTTCAAGCTTGGGGATCCTGAGTTTAACCATGTTGTGACCATCTGGTGTGTTCTCGATTGGATCTGTTTTGTGGAAAGCGAGGGTAAGAAAATCTTTATTTGAGATTACTACACTCAACTCATGAGGACCACAAGCAGGGTCTAATTGATAATCAAAGTCAATGAGCAGGTCATCACCATGATTCAAGATCGGTCGTTCTTTAATATCAAAGCCACGGTCCACATTCGACGCTACAACAATTTCATTAAATTGAGCTTTTCCATTGTAATCTATGAATCCTTGCTCATCTTCAAATTGTGCCAGATATCTTTCGATACCGTGCAATACATTATCACCGAAATATTGTGTTTGACCATCTTTCAGGTACAAAATCTTGTTACACACACGTGACAAAGTGGCCATATTGTGGTTCACAAAAATCACGGCTGTTTCATTCATGATCTCGTACATTTTATTCAGAGATTTCATCTTGAATCCGGCATCACCAACGGCAAGAACTTCATCCAAAATGAGTATGTCGGGCTTCATATGAACAGCAATCGAAAAACCAAGCCTGCTGACCATCCCTGAACTATAGCTTCTTACCGGTGCTTCGATGAAATCCCCCAATTCTGCAAATTCTATGATTTCATTTACCTTTTCATCGATTTCTGCTTTTTTAATTCCCAAGATGGAGGCATTCACATAGATATTCTCACGTCCGGTGAGAATCGGGTCAAATCCAGTACCCAATGATATCAAGGCGCCTACTTGTCCACGCATTTCAATATTCCCCTGATCTGGTTTGACCAGACCATTGAGCATTTTGAGTAGAGTGGTCTTACCTGCTCCATTTCGACCAATCAAACCGAGACACTCACCTCTCTTCAGTTCGAATGACACATCTTTTACCGCCCAGAATTCAGTGGGGCGCAGACGATCTCGTTTGTGTTCCGACATCCCCAGCACTTCTTTTCCAATGTCTTTCATCCCATACCATAAAGATCGCTTCAGATCCTTACTGAATTTTTTGGAGACATTGTTTACACGGATCAGTACTTCGTTTGACATGCAGTTAGTTGTTATTTATAAAAATCATGCACTCATACGCTCAATCAGAATGGGCATAGCCAATCTGTAAATTACCATAACAATGAGCATGAGTATGAAAAACAATATGTTTACTATGATAAATCCATCCAGAAACTCGACCGGTGTACTGGTTATCCAGCTCCTTGATGTCAAAATGAGATATGAAAAGGGGTTCAATTTGAAAATGGTTGCAGCTAGCCCACTTTGTGGCATGGCAAACACAACGGGAGTGACATACATTAAAAACTGCATGAACAATGGGATGGCTTTACCAATATCTGTATATAGAATACCAACAGGTGTTATCAGTAAGCCAATCGACGTACCCACCAAAATCAGTGAAAACAATGCAACGGGTAACCAAAGGAGGGTCCAACCCGGATAAATCCCAAAGAATGAGATGGCAATGATCACCAACAAAACCTTTATAAGTGCGTTGAACAAGGTTTTGTAGATACCCGACATAATGATGGCTTCCCTGGGGAAGTTCAGTTTTGCCAGCATTGCTTTTGCAGCCGTAGTCTCATTGAGTGGGGCGTTTATGGCATCAACAAGTATTTGCCAAAGCATAGTCCCAACGAACACATACACCGGATAAGGAATATCGGTCTCAGATAGCGATACGATACCGGATTCGCTAAGAAATACCCAGGTAAATGTGTTGACCAGAGGAAGTATAAATGCCCATAGTATACCTAATGCCGCCTGACGATATTGGGCACTAATGTCACGTACCGCAAGGCGCCATGCCAGTTCACGACTACCGAATAAATCAACAAGTAATGCACGCGCCATCTTGACCGGGTTTGTCAAAGATGACTTGGGAGAGTAAACAGTAACTTTTAAGTCACGCATATATTTCAATAATCAAAGGGATGTCGAGCCAACGGTAATTTGGCATAGGGGTGATAATCACCAGTCAGTCCAAGTATCGGTGCCGTTCGAATTTCATGTACAACACTTATAGATGCACCTGCTTCTTCAATTCCAAATCCATGTCCATCCAGAATGTGCCGGTAACTATCGGTGTGAAGATCTGTAAATCCTTCACTGAATTCAAAACTGTCACCGTTGATGCTGATCAATCTGTAGGTTCGTTTTCCGGTAGATTTGGCTTCTTCAGGCAAGGTGTCGGCATTTATACTTAAAAACCATCGCACATTGGCTTTTTCAAGTTGCATAAATCCGGAAGCCCTGTCATGTTCAAGAATATGAACCACGTTCTTTTTAAGTCCTCCAAATATCCACATCAAAGCATCGAAAAAATGGACGCCAATGTTTGTAGCAATGCCACCGGACTTATTCACGTCGCCTTTCCAACTGGTATAGTACCAGTGGCCACGTGATGTGATATACGTTAGATCTATATCATACATCTTTCCGCTTTTGTCTTCATCAACTCGTTTCTTGAGTTCAATGATCGAAGGGTGCAACCTCAACTGAAGAATGGTAAAAATATTCTTTCCACTTTCAGTCTCAATTTGTTTGAGCGCATCCACATTCCACGGATTTAACACGAGCGGTTTTTCACAGATCACATCTGCTTGAGAACGCAGTCCAAAACGAATGTGTGCATCATGTAAATAGTTCGGTGAGCAGACAGACACATAATCGATCTGTTCGCCACTTCGTCTCAACTTATCGATATGCCGATCAAATCGTTCAAACTCGGTAAAAAAATCTGCCTCAGGAAAATAACTGTCTACTACCCCTACACTATCGAAGGGATCTAATGCCGCCACGATTCTGTTACCCGTATCCTTAATCGCTTTCATATGCCGGGGAGCAATGAATCCGGCTGCACCAATCAGAGCAAAATTTTTCAAAAAATCTCTCCTTAACCTGATATTTTAGTTACCTTATGGTCCTTGAGCTGATAAGAATCCCCACTCTCAGGACATGTAGCAAGACCTTTTTCATCGAAATTGAGTCTATGTCCAAATTCGCTCATCCATCCGATCTGGCGGGCTGGATTTCCCACAACTAATGCATAATCGGGCACATGCTTTACCACAACGGCACCGGCACCGATGAAAGCGAACTTTCCAATATCATGCCCACAGACTATCGTCGCATTTGCACCGATACTTGCTCCTCGTCCCACATGTGTTTTGGCATACTCGTGCTTTCGTACGATGGCACTTCTGGGATTTATGACGTTGGTAAATACCATAGATGGACCCATGAAAACATCATCCTCGCAGATTACACCAGTGTAGATCGACACATTATTTTGAACTTTACAGTTATCTCCCAGTATTACACCCGGTGAGACCACTACATTCTGTCCGATATTACAATTCTTCCCAATGATGGAATCGGGCATGATGTGTGAAAAGTGCCAAATCTTGGTTCCATCGCCAATGGTACATCCTTCTTCAACTACGGCTGTCTCGTGTGCGAAATAATTACTCATGACTCAAAGAATTTAAGAGTTTGTTCGATGATATAGTTTTGGTCGTCGCTTGTCATTTCGGTATGAATAGGTAACGAAACTACCGATTCACATAGATTTTCAGCTACCGGAAAGTCCCCTTTTGTATAGCCATAACCCGTGTATGCTTGTTGCAAATGGACTGGGAGAGGATAGTATACCATCGTCGGAATTCCCTTTGATTGCAAATATGCACGAAATGCGTCCCGATCTGCATCCACTAACTTCAATGTGTACTGATGGAATACATGCGACGAATTGTGGCATCGCGCAGGAATTCGGATGTTTTTATGGGTTCCAAAGGCCTCATCGTATGCATCTGCAACCTTGTTACGGGCTGCAGTATATTCATCAAGATATTGCAATTTGACTCTTAGAATGGCCGCCTGCAACGTGTCCAGTCGGGAATTTACACCAATGGAGTCATGGTAATACTTACGAGACTGACCGTGGTTGGCAATCATTTGAAGCTTCTTCGCCAGATCATCATCGTTGGTGTACATCGCTCCACCATCTCCAAAACAACCGAGATTCTTGGATGGGAAAAAAGATGTGGTGCCAATGGTCCCCATGGTTCCAGCTTTGTGTACCGAACCATCAGAGAAGGTAAATTCTGCCCCGATTGCCTGAGCGGTATCTTCAATAACAGCTACATCAAACTTGCTGGTAATCTTCAATATTTCTTCCATGTCGGAACATTGTCCATACAAATGGACCGGAACAACAGCAACAGTACGATCTGTTATTAAATCCTCAAGTAAGTCAGTACGCATCTGAAATGTATCGGGATCAACATCGATAAATACAGGTTTCAATTGCAGGAGTGCAATTACCTCAACAGTGGCGATGTATGTAAAAGTTGGGACAATGACCTCATCTCCCGATTTCGCATCCAATGCCATAAGAGCGATTTGTAACGCATCGGTTCCATTGGCACATGGTATCACGTGTTTGACATGATTGTATTCAGCCAGTTCAGTAGCAAATTGTTTAACCGCAGGACCATTGATGTAAGCTGTTTCAGCTATTGTATCGATCACTGCCGTATCTATCTGATCTTTGATTCTCAGATATTGTGACTTAAGATCGACCATTTGAATAGATCTGGTTTCTTGCATTGCTTCGTTCTACTTGATGTTATAGTATTCCCGGTACCACATAATGAAATTCCTGATGCCCTGTCGTACCGGAGTTTTAGGATTATATCCTCTTTCGTTCATAATGGCACTCACATCGGCCTGAGTTGCCACAACATCGCCGGGTTGGATTGGCATGAGGTTTCGTTTGGCTTTGATCCCAATCGTCTCCTCGATCACATCAATGTATTCGGTAAGTGTAACCGGTGTAGCATTTCCAATATTGTATATCCTGTAGGGTGCTGAAGATGTTGCCGGATTCGGAACATCGTTGTCCGACCAGGTTGTATTCTTTGTTGCCGGTTGATCAAGACACCGAACCACACCATCAACAATGTCATCTATATAAGTGAAATCCCGAACCATGTTGCCATAGTTGTATACATCGATGGGGTTACCCTTGTAAATTGCATCTGTAAACAGGAAAAATGCCATGTCGGGACGTCCCCACGGACCATATACCGTGAAAAATCTCAAGCCGGTTACGGGAATACCAAAAAGATGACTATAGCTATGAGCCATCATTTCATTGGCCTTCTTGGTCGCAGCATAAAGTGTGATGGGGTGTTCTGTTGAATGATTCTCAGAATACGGCATCCGACTATTCAAACCATACACACTGGATGTACTTGCATAGACCAGATTTTGGATGTTGTGATGTCGGCATCCCTCCAGGATGTTCATGAATCCGTACACATTACTGTCAATATAGCGATGTGGATTCTTCAGTGAGTATCTGACCCCTGCTTGTGCAGCAAGATTGCAAACATGGGTAAAGTTATGCGTATCAAAAAGTTGTTCGACAATCTCACGATTCTCGAGATCTGTCTTTATGAACGAGTATCCTCTGTAAGTTGAACTGGCAATGAGCTCATTTTCGACCACCCGATCTGTTTCAATTCCTGTTTCACGAAGTCTGGCCAGTTTTAGTCCGACATCATAGTAATCATTTATGTTGTCAAGCCCGACTACCGTATCGCCACGTTCAAGTAGTGCCTGCACCACATGAAACCCGATAAAACCGGCAGCACCAGTTACCAAGTATTTGTTAGCCAATGTTAATCCTCTTGAATAGTTTATTTCGGGAAAAATCTCTTACGACTCAGATTTTGATTCTGCTTCTGCTTCTGCTTTCATGGCCTGATACACTCCTCTTACAGTCACCCAACCAATCCCCAGGAATCCGCCCAGAAAAATAAAGATAATCATTACTCCAACCGGGTTCGCATTGGAAGGACGTTGAGGTATTTGCACAGGATTCAACACTGCAAACGACGGTGTATCTTCTTTCAGTTTGATTCGCGCCTGCTCAACACGCATCGTGATCTGCCCAAATTGTTGCCGGGCAATCTCATTCTCACCTGTGGCTTTTATCTGTTCAATGTTGGCCGACGAGGTCGTCACATTGCGTAATCGATCTTGCAGATCCGTCAGATTACGAAGCGTTCTGTAATATTTCTCCTCACTCTCGTGATAAAGCTCCATCAAGAACTCCAAATCTTCTTCCGTTTTTCGGATTTCGAAATTCACCAATTCCTGCATGAGTATATCTGTTGCAATCTGAGCCAGGTCTGCAGCAGCATAGGGATCCGGCATATTCGCTGTTACTGTAATAACGTTCCCCTCCACATTAACGGTAATTCGGGAGGTAAGTTGACTCAGTGCAAAATTGGTTCTGTTATCGACAAATATGTGTTCAGGGCGACTACGTTCGGTTCGCGTACGTGTCTGTGAGATTGAGTCCGTTTGAGGTGTATCAACTTGAGGTTCACTTGAAGAAGATTGTTGCGTTGTATCGGGCGGACGCACACGTTCAGGTTCACCTACGATTTTGGTCATGATCCACTGTAAAAATCGAATAGGTGCTTCGATAGTCCAGCTTTTGAGATGATCTAAAATTGTTTTTTGTGGTGGTCTTGAAAAATATTCTAATCCTGTAAGTGTAACACCTTCATTATAGAATCGTAACTCTTGTGTCCCCAATTTATAAGCTACAGGATAGGTATTGAGAATCGTTGGTATCATCATTTCAGAGACCACCCTCGTTTCACCAACCTGTCCGGTCGGGAGCTGGATTCCTGCTAGACCTGCCAGCCTACTCGCAGCCTGTGCACTCGCGTTCGTCCCGGAAGCGGAATACGTAAGTACAACATTTACAGCCTCGTATTCATCCTCTGATGTTACCACATTGATAACACCAAAAACAAACATGATGACCACCCAGATCCAGATGGCCAATTGTTTCTTCCTCAAGAATTTAAGATACTTCTGAAACCGAACAATGAGTTCCGGGATCGAAATCTCTTCTTCGTTTTTCTTTTTACTCACGGTTAATTCCTTTGTAATTGCTGCATCAACAATAAGATCGTAAGGAAGGAAGTCGTAGTCTGAGCCGTACGGGTCAGGAACTGGTCATAATCAAATCCACTTTCTCCCGGGATTTTTTCCGGTTTCATCGCTATTTGTATGGTAGATCCGGATTGAACCTTTGGATACCTTCTGAAAAGAAACAAGTATCGTCGCGTACTAAGTACCTGGCCATTTTTGAGAGTTACTGTCACACTGTTTTTATCAGCGTTTTTCTCAAATCCACCCGCATAATTCTGAATGTACCATTTTGCGGATTTTTCACCCTGAAAAGTCAGGTTCAGACTGCGACGAACCATGGCTTCATCTACAGCCATACTCATACGTGTTCCGGTTGGACGTATACTTACGATGTTCTCACGGCGTGAAATCGTGATGACATCTCCTTCGAACAAAATAGGGTCATATGCTTCATTTCGACGATTGTTCATTACATCAGTAAGGTTCGTAATGATATACCCGCGATCACCCTGGGTCCGAAATACCGTACTTCCGATCGGATCAGCCTGACCACGTAATCCACCCGATTCAAGGATGATATCACTCAAATGCGTTTGACGTGATTCCAAAGGATATACCCCGGGATACTCGACCTCACCATTGATTTCAACGGTTCTACTTAGCTGAAAACCTGGTGTCTGCCTTACCACTATTTTATCATAAGGTTTTAAAGTAAAACCACCGACTGGTGAGATCACATTGTAGTTGGCATCCAGTTCAAGTGTAATCAGTTCCATTGTCACTGGTCTGTCTGTGTAGACTGTCGTTCTGAACACCTCAACACGATTATATGCCGCTCCCACAGCAAATCCACCAGCTGCGGTAAACAGATCACTTAGAGTGAAGTCAGGATCGAACGTAAAGTGTTGTGACTGTTTCACCGCACCAGTGATTGACAAATCTCCAATGTTGGAATAAAGTGATCGATCATAGATCATGATATTGTCGTTGGCTTGTAACACTGTCGACATACCCGCCTGGGTTCCAAGATTGATCGGAATATATCTCGCGATCGTTGTATCTCTTAGAGGTCTACGTTCGATAAATGCCTGCTCAAAAGCTGAGGGGCGAAGTCCTCCTGCCAAGGAAATAGCTTCTCCAACTGTAATTCCTTCTCTATAACCAAACTCTCCTGGATAATTCACAAACCCTGAAACAGTGACTTTTCTCATGAGCGCGTTTTCGGAAGTACGTACACGTATGAGATCACCTGACCGTAGCTCAACTATTTCTCGTCCTTCAAGCACATCCCTAAGACTGAACTCCAGTAAGGTAGATTCACCACGATCAAAACGTCTGACCTGGACAAAGTCAGGAAATGCAGATTCTGTTAGTCCGCCGGCAAATTCAATTAGCTCGATCAATGATTCATTATCGAGCATTTCATAACGCATTGGACGTCGAACAGCCCCCTCGATCCTGACAATCTTTCTGGCAACAGGAATATTGATGACATCATTGTGTTGCAGGTCAAATCTGTATTGAGTTGACGGATCCCGCATCAATTGATACACATCCACAACTTTACGTGTTGTTCCGCTGATGTGCTCAATTTGACGTACAGATCCAATTTCAGATGGTCCCCCGGCATTTGAAAGCAAATTAAATACCGAGTTCATCGCCGAAAGGTAATAAGTACCAGTGCGAACAGATTCACCAATAACGCTCACAGTTATTGGTCTGGTTTCCTGCACAGTTACTACAAATTGGTCATTTCTGAATGTAAAATGTGGAGCAAATCGCTGACGTAGCAGATCTCTTGCCTGTCCCACAGTCAACCCCCTCAGATATATCTGAGGCATTCCTTGAGGTTGGACATATCCCTGCTCATTAACTTCCAATACAAGGTCAGCTGACGAGGTACCAAAGATGGTAACACGGACAATATCATTTGTACCAAGTACATAATTCAGTGTCGCGCTCGATCCTTGAGTCAAACGATATGCTTCAAGTGTGTTGTCCTTGAAAATGCTGTGACCATAAATACGGTTCAATTGCTCTTCACGTTGTTCAGCCTCTAACTCTGCTTGCAAATCGAGTAGTGTCTGACGGACAATGTCCTCATAGCGCGGGAATTGGCTTGCTGTAATGTTCTCGAAAATAATCCCCTTTTCAAGCAATCTCATCCGCAGATCTTCTTCAGTAACTGTCCGCACAGAAGCCGGGATCACAAACTTGGGGTCTAATTCCCGTAGAAGTTGTTCCAATGCAAGTTGCTTGGCATCCTGTTCACCCATTTTTTCGATCTGAATTTCTGTAATGGTCTGCATGATGACATCACGATACCTGGGCATGTTCTCCTCCTGAATATTCTCAAGTAGGATACCCTTGCGCGCCAGTCGACTTCTCAATTCTTCCCGAGTTACTCCACGACGGGTCAACTCCTGCTGGAGGCGTACCATATTGAAAGTTCCAATAAAGCCATCCGGATTATACTGAGCTGTTTGTCCCTGAACAGTACCTACGCCTTGACCTTGTTGTTGTTGCATCTGCTGTTGGACCTGTTGCCACTGCTGTTGTGTCATACCAGGTGGTATTTGTTGCGAGGTCGATCCAGAAGTTTGGCTTCCGGTCTGTGAACTTTGCGCAATTACTGATGAACTCAGCAGAAACAGACTTAATAATGCAAAGATTGAAGCGCCCGTAAAGCGTTTGATTGGTGTCATCATTGGACTAATTCGCTTTGATTAAATATGGATTTCGGATTTTGATCTGCGTTGCCTGGTGAGTTTAACGTAATCAAAAGGTTAAAATTACTGAAATCAAACCATAGTTTCATGATGATTTCAATGATTGGTCGTTGTTATACAATATTCGGACTGATTATCGAAGCTCGTACCATCGATTATTCAACCCGTCCTTCGAAAATCAATAAGCGGGTTTCCGGAATCTTACTGGTCTCGTCTGAATTGAACACCACGGTTCGGATTTTTCGATTGATCAACTGTTCCGTTTTTTCAACTAATGTTGCCAAATATTCACGGTCTATATTGTCACCAACGATGGCAATGTCCAATAAATCAGAATCACGCCCCGCCGCAAGATCTCCCGTGAGGTATACAGCTTTGAGTACTCCAAGATTTGAGACAATATGGTCCAGGATCTGATCCACACCAAAGTGTTTCATAGCAAGGGAGTGTAGATCATTGAAAAGCGGGTACTTGGAATTGACCCGATACATCTTTTTGTTTCCTTCTTTGAAGGAACTGATCAACCCAGCCTCCTCAAATCTGTTCAGTTCCAGCCTAATTGAATTTGTGCTGTCCTGAAATTCCTTTTCAAGGCCACGAAGATAGGCTTTTTGTTGCGGATTTAAGAAAAACCGCAGCAACAATTTGACCCGGGTTTTGTTACTGATTAGTATATCCAGCATAATATGATGCCAACTATTGGCATGGCTTCGCCGTTGTGAGTCACAATGCTACACAAAAACGAGTAGATAAATTACTCATTTTTTCAAAACACTCAAACAGCTTCTTAGCTTCGTTCTGTGATACCCATCTGTTCTCTGATCTTGTCGATTCGAACAAGTGGAACGTTGATGGTCATGTCACATTGCATCGAGTCTATGCGTAATCTCACCGTCTTGTTCGAAACCTGAACCACGATACCGCTCTGACCAGTAAATGACCCCCTCGAGATCTCGACACGATCGCCTTCGGTGATGTCAGTAGTCTCAACATGCTCAGCATCATCAAGCACCAACTTCATCAATTCAATTTCCTCATTGGAAATTTCAGCGAGTTTTTTGTTCCACATCACTGAGTTGAGCACCGATTTGTCCTGAAGAACCATGATTCGTTCCTCTTCAGTGACGTGGACAAACAAGTATCCGGGCAAGGCGGGCCTGGTGACTTTTTTCCATCTATCGCTCCAGCGGACTTTCATTTTTACTACCGGACAATACACAGAGAACCCTGCCTCATCAAGCCTATTCGTTATCTTGATTTCATGCCGTGGTTTAGTATAGAAAGCTCGCCAAGTTCTATCCATTAATTCGTTTTATTCCGGTAAATGAATTTGATTTTTCACTGGCCAAGTTATGGAATTTGCTATAATAATGAGTCTTTTTTTCTGCTCATATATTGCTGGTGATATGTTAGTTCAGCAGTTCAATAAACATACGAACGGATACAAACAATACAAGAATCCCGAATATGAATTTAGTAACACTTGTGTTGATTTTATCGTGTAACCACACACCGAACATGGCTCCGAAGAAGGCACCGATTACCAATGGCATGCTTAACCCAAAATCAATATAACCCAGCGCATACGTTGTTATGGTTGTATAACCCTCACCCACTCCCACAGCGTGATCCTGAACGGGAGATCGCAACATGTACTGAATAAATCCGGCAGCAGAGATGATCACAATAGCAAATTCAGAGACGCTGACCGATTTTCTCAATGAAAATTTAAAGCCCAGATTCATGATGGGAACCATTAATACTCCGCCCCCAAGTCCCGAAATGGATGCCAAAAACCCACCTGCTCCACCAACTGTTACTGAATCGGCCTTACCGATGAAGCGGTCCCGGGCAATTTCTTTGACATCATTTCGTGTCTTGTAACTTTTCAGCATGAAATTGATCCCCGTGTATAAAAAAACCACAGCTATGACCAAAAGAAATTCCTCACGTGTGAACCAGGAAGAAGTAGCCACCAACTTGCCCAAAGCTGTTCCAATGACGCCAAAAATTCCTACAACCAAACTTTCCCTTAAAAAAGCACTGCTTTGATGGATATGTTTTAGTGTCCCACCCGAGGATGCCGCAAAGGTGCAAAACAATGAGGTCCCAATGGTCCAAAGTTCTGGGTTTTCAACTCCACCCCGATCGAAAAAATAAAACAAGACCGGAGTAAAAACGGTACCTCCACCAATCCCAAGCAGACCCGACATAGTTCCGGCAAACAACCCTACCAAAATCATCAATAATATCAACATTCATTAACCTTTTAGTGTTACAATAGTACATCCCGGTCCACCTTGCTCCCACGGAGCCAGCTGGAATGATTTAACCTCTTTACGTGATTGCAGATGCTCATGCACCAGTTTTCTTAGAATCCCATCCCCTTTTCCATGAATCACCTCGGCCTGATGCAATCCAGATACTACGATTTTGTCCAGAAAATAGGTCAACTCCTGAATAGCCTCATTTCCCCGTTTACCTCTTAAGTCCAATGTAGAGGATACCGCCCTGACTATTCCATCGTCAGGATCATCAACAGATGTCAACACAACCACGCCAACTTTATCTCTTTTGTTTTTCGCCGGAGCCTGCACTTTTACCAGGTTCTTGAATTGGGTCTTTAACCTGAGACCTGAAGCCAGGACAATGGCCTGATTTCCATTAATCTCAATAAGCTCACCTGTCGTGTTACCATCAGCCATTCTGACCGTATCACCGATCTTTGGTGGAGTCCCAAGCGCTTTTGGTTGTTTTTTTTCGGTCAGGTTAGCCAGCTCGGAAGCAATATTCCGTTGCTCTTTATCAAGTTCTTTCCTTATATCCTTAACACCCTGCTTATCTGCACTTCCTTCGGCAATTTTGCGCACGGCCTCTTCAACTTTACGATTCGCACCCCGCATGATCTCACTAGCTTCAATGAGGGCTTTTTCACGGATCCGGTCACGTTCTTTGTTCAATGATTCCTGCTTCTCGTGGTATAGCTGGATCAATCTGTTCGCCTCATTCAATTGCTTTTGTGTCTCGAGTTTGGTCGAATTGGTCTCCTGAGCCCCTTTTTCCAACGCAGCGATGAGTTGTTCCAATCTATTTCGAGTGTCACCGATCAATTCTCGAGCTCTGGATAAAATCGCATCGGGCACCCCAATTCTCTGTGCAATTTCAAACGCATAGCTACTTCCCGGCAACCCCTTTTGAAAGCGATAGGTTGGCGACAGGTTTACCTGATCAAATTCCATCGATGCATTTACGGCGAATGGATTATTATGAGCAAAAACCTTCAAATTTCCGTGATGTGTGGTCACAATGGTCAGGGCATCAGCTGAAATCAATGTCTCAATAAGCGACTGATAGAGTGCGACTCCTTCTTCCGGATCAGTTCCGGTTCCAGCTTCATCGATAAGCACCAAACTCCGGTTGTTTGCAACAATAGCAGATTTTCGCATCCAAGTAAGACGGGATGAAAAAGTACTCAGATCATTCTCTATACTTTGTTCATCACCCATATCAACATAAAGAGACTCAAAAATGGGAAGAATGGATCCCTCAGAAAGGGGTACCGCATAACCACACTGTATCATGAGACTCAAAAGTCCAAGTGTTTTAAGCGCGACCGATTTACCACCTGCATTCGGACCTGTGATCACAACACATCGTTCGTTCTTTTCGAGTGCAACATCCAAAGGAACGATATCCTCTTTAATACCATCCCTGATTTTTTTCAGCAAGAGATGTGGATTGAATGCTCTGACCAATCTCACCTCTCGACCATTCTCATAAACTTCCGGAACAACCCCATTCAATTCTACAGAGAGCCTTGCAATTGCAAACCCGGCATCAACCATACCCAAAATCTGGGCATTCCTCAGGACAGGATCAATTTCTTCTCTGATGTCCTTCGTTAGAATCCGAAGTATCCTTTCAATTTCGCGGGCTTCTTCATTTTCAAGCTGGCGAATATCATTATTAATATGAAGCGCCTCCACAGGTTCCAAATAAACGGTCTGTCCGGTGGACGAAGAATCGTGGATGAATCCACTGATTTTACGTTTGTGTTCGGACTTGATGGCAAGCACCATACGTCCGTTTCTGATCGTTGGTTCCTGTTCGCTTAGAAAACCGTCTTTAGACGCCTGTCTGAGCACTTTACTTAATGTTGACCTCAAATCATTCTTGCGCGCATTCAGATTACGGCGTATGGTCTGCAATTCAGGGGAGGCGTTATCTCTGATTCCACCCTGTTCGGTCAACACCTTGAATATCTTATCCTCAAGGTGTTTCAATGTGACTATGGGCTCACAATATTCAAGCCAGTTGGGATATTGATCATCACGCTGCTGGAAGTATTGCTTTATTCTGCGAGCCATCAGTACTATCTGACCTATCTGGAGGATGGATCCAGGATCAAGTACGCTACCTTCTGGTCGCGCCCGATTCATCGCCGGGCGAATGTCGGCCATTTCATTCAATGGCAATGGATCTCCAATTCGGATTAATCTCATTGCTTCAGCCGTCCGATCAAGTTGACGAACCGTTTGATTAAAATCACTCACAGGTTGCAATGTCCCCAAATACTCTGCAGCAACATCGGAATGTACTTTTAGCAGCGTTTCCTCAATGATAGCATTGAAACCGAGTTTTTCGGTAGTATTCTGCGGATAAATTTTCAACTCGAAACCTGTTGGTGTTTTTATCGAATAACTTCTGATTGGCACGATTAAATATGAACAGCCAAATTTAAACAAATATTGAAGCCTTTTTCGCTTAAATTTACCCATCAACCAGAATAGAAAGTGTAATTGATGTCATTCAGAATCGGATTCGTACTTATCATCTTGTTATTGATCAGCTCAGGAAATTCAATATATGCGCAATCCAGAGATTCAGTAAAAGTTGGGTTCCTTCCCGCACTCGGCTACTCTTCCGATACTGGCTTTATCGGTGGGGGTGTACTTCAACGGGCCCATTATGAAGAGGGTAAGGCTCCATTCAGAAATATGCTGCAGGCTTCGGGAATCGCCACAACAAAAGGATTATTTTCATTTGCTGTACAATATGACCAACTCGAGTCATTCAATACACAGGTAAGAACTCGGTCCATTCTGAGTTTCGGCAGGATCAAAGAAGCAACTTATTTTGGATTCGGAAATGATACGCCATTCGACGATACACGCTTTGCTGAATCTTACTACTTTTATGAGACATACTTCGGGGTTGTTGAATTATATGCTCGAAAGAAAATATGGACTCCAAAATATGGTGGAAGAGGACAGCTTGATGTAGTAGCCGTAACCAATCTGTCAACTCAGCAACCTCAGGTCAATGAAAGTGAGAATTTACTGAGTGAAACAAGACCTGCATTTGTGGATGGACTTTGGGTTTGGGAAACCGGTACCGGGTTGGTTTGGGAAAACCGCGATAGTGAGTTTGCACCAACCAAAGGGAACAAAGCACGACTTGAATTTCGAATGGCACCTGGTATCATAATGGCAAATTCCTCTCGTCAGATCCAATTCGAAGCAGCTCAATATGCAACACAAAAAATTTTGATATTCCCGGTGACAGCAGCCCTTAAGCTTGGATATCATCAATCCTGGGGCGACACCCCATTCTGGAGATTGCCCCGTGTAGGAGGGGAGTTCTCAATGAGGGGATACGCCGAAGGAAGATTCATTGGAGATGCCGCATTATATTATACAACCGAACTCCGTACCTGGTTGATACAGTTTCCTGAGTACGAATTCAGACTTGGCGGACAACTCTTTATGGACGGAGGTCGGGTATTCGAAAGCGATAAAATCACTCGAGATTTTTTTAAATCCCACAAACAGACTTTTGGGCTCGGCGCAGCGATGTCCGTTTTCTCCAATGATTTTATCGTCAGAGCCGATTTAGGTTTTTCGGATGAAATCTCTCGGTTTTATTTAGGAATCGGTTATACTTTTTGACTCTGATTCCAGTATTTCAATCGTCTCTACTGCGTGTCTAAAATGTGGTATAACGATACTTCCACCAACCACAAGCGCAACATTCATTGCATCGATCATTTCTTCTTTCGTCCAGCCCTGTTTGTAACACTGTTCCAGGTGATAATCGATGCAATCGTTACACCTGAGAACAGCCGAAGCGACCAGACCCAGTAATTCCTTCGTGCGTCCATCCAATGCACCATCTCTATAGGTGTTGGAGTCCAGGTTAAAAAACCTCTTTACTCCGAGATGATTCAATGCAAATATCTTATCGTTCAGTATGGCTCTTTTCTCACGAAATTGCTGAAGTCTGGTCTTTTCGCTCATATCTTTGCTAATTTAATTTGTACGAGTTTGTGAATATTGGTCAGAAGATATCAATTAAAAACTGAAGTCCATTCCAATAGTTACAAATCTTGATAGTCCGGGACGGATTCCCTGTGGACGTCTCGACACAATATAGCGTTCGTCGAAGATATTTTTAACAGAACCGGTAAGACTTAATCCTTGAACTCCAGGAATTTCATATGTTACAACAGAGTTAAAAACAGAATAGGATGGAATTTGCCCTGTACGTCCGTTGGCCGACCCAGCTTCTGAGTTGATGAGGTCTGAGTATTGTTCAGAAACATATATATGTTCTAATCCCAAACTCAATCCAAATAGAAACGTAAGATCAACTCGTGAATTCAGGAACAATTCGGGTGCATAAGGCAATGAGTTGCCTTTTACATTAACCAACTCTCCACCTGCCATCACAAATCTGTCGTTGTTGAATTCAGAATTAACATAAGTTATAGATGAACGAAATGATAAGCCTGTATTTAAATCGAGCATTCCACCAAAATCGGCTAAGATGGTAGCCTCGACTCCGCTGTGACGTGTCTCACCTCCGTTCACAAGACCAGACAGACCTGTCCCAACTCCACCAGAGGACTCAGACACTGGTATGATCTGGTTCGAAAAATCCATGTAGAAATAAGTAATGTCAAGCCCCAAATGTGCATTTGGGGTTGTACGCACACCCAATTCATAGTTCCAACTATACTCTGCATCCAGATCTTCTGCTACACCAGAGGTCGAGATTGCATCTTTGGTCTTTGGTGGACCAAATCCACGGTGAACTCCTGCAAAAATTGAACTGTTGCCTGTAAGAATATAATTAAATCCAATGCCAGGAATGAGCTCTGATATAGCACGGGAAGTTGTAATGTCAACCTCCGCATTTGATACCCTGAAAATATCACGCTCATAATCAAAGTATTCAAAACGTAATCCGGGAGTCATCGTAAATTTTTCTGATACATAGACCCTGTTCTGAATGTATGCACTAAATGCACGCCCGGTTCTTATTTCATCATCACGTAGGGTTCCGGAAGTCGGTTGTGTTGGAGTACCTATGATATATTGTTCAAAAGCTCGCTCGTACAAATATCTGATCCCCAGATCGAGTTCATTCTTAATTGATGATATATCATAATTGGCACTCAATCTTGGCTCAATTCCCAATACTTCAAATTGTCGGTTACGGTTACCTGTTGTATTTCTGAAGTAGATGGCACCAAATCCTGTGGATGGATCACCTACAATTCTATCATAGACCCTGCCTTGGACGGGTACATTGTCAAAATCCTGTCTTGCCCAGTCTCTTGTAGTGGTATATCCGAATGCTGTGGTACGGAGTCTTAGATCATCACTGAAATGGTGGTCATGGGTAACCGACACATTGTATCGACGGATGCTCAGGTTATCATCGGGAGCAAGTTGTGTGAAGTAATAATTTCCTGAATCGTACATAGATTGTGTGAGTCCAACGTAGGTTGAATTGGATTGCTCGTCATAAAAACCAAACTTGAAACCGAGCACCGAGTTTTCAGCTAACACGAGACGGAATTTCGTGTTGAAATCATGAATCCCATAATCAATTAAACCCACATTCTCGCCTTGCTTACGGACATATGTAGCTTGAAATCCCGTATTCCCAAAGGTGGTACCATACCCCAGTTTCCCAACAAGATAGCCTCCATCACCATAGCGCAGTTGTCCGGTAGTAGTTGGAACAGCAGGAGGATTTGCCGTAAGATAGTTAATCACTCCACCAAATGTCTGTGGGCCAAAAAGAATGGAACCACTCCCTTTGAGTACTTCGAGGCCAACCATCCTGTCCATTGACGGAGTATAATACATTTCAGGTTCACCATAGGGTGCCAAAGCAACTGGGACCCCATCCTCAAGTATAAGCACGGTACGACTTCGGTCCGGATCCAATCCGCGAATTCCGATGTTTGCTCGAAGTCCAAGTCCCTCTTCATCAACTACATGGATACCGGATATGCTGCGGATGACCTCGTTCCCACTCATCGGGGCAATGGATTTGAGCTGTTGAAGATTTATGAGTTCTGCTGATCCGGGTATTCTAATAAACCTTTGTTGAATCCCGATGACTTCGATCTGGGGCATGACACCCGTTTTCATAGTGTCGGCATCAGCAGTTGTTTCAGTGTTAAATTGTTTTGATACATCAGTTCCGGATTTTTGTATCGAAAATACCGTGACCGGAATCCATAAAAGCAGGCAAATGGTAAATAATATCTTAATATGAGAAGCTAACATCACGTTTGATTATTGAGTTAATATTTTATCGGCAGATTGGTGTTCTTATTTTGAACACGTCTAAATTAAAGCCTGAAAAACCCAATGTCAATCGCTATACATAATTAATCTAAATAAAAACTAAGCGGGTTGTATCTATTGATGCTACTACTAACATACTTGTATTCATTAAGTTATCTTAGAATTGTAAACCTAAGGACCGATATCTGGTCACCCATATGGGCACGGACAAAGTAAATCCCTGTTGCAAGATCGGTACGGGTGATAACTGTATGCGAATCATTCACAGACTGTTTGTGTACCAAGCGGCCGTCTATAGTATACAGCTCGATAGAGTCAATAAATCCGTTACCCTGTATCCTGAATTGCCCGTTCCCGGGCATAATGCGCATTCCCCCATGAATCGCACGAACGTTCTCAATGATTTCCTGGTCGAATATCTCAGTAAATTGATACAGATTATCCATATAGCCAGGAATTTCTTCTTCCAACCAGATTCCTTGGATCAAGTATAGTGGGCGATCCGGATTGTTTTGATTGTATTTTGCAAGCTCTTCATAAAAATGCGGGAAGTGCAACGTAAAAACTCGAATCGTATTGAATCCAGCTGCGCTCATCATCGGAAACCAACGTGCATAATCACTCCTGCTTGCAGCAAGATCCCACACCTGAGTTCCTGGTAGTCCGACACCAAGATTGACCCCTTTTATAAAAATAGATTCAAACTGCCCACCAGTCCATACTGTGAGGTTTTTGTCAGTGGTACTAAATGGCACTTCGACCTGATTCTGCCCAAATAGCTCCGAAAAGAAAGCCATAAAGACTACGATAAGTATGATAGTACGACGATTCATTGGGTCGGATGATGTAAATATCAATACTTCAATTTAAGATAAAATTAGCTTATATAATACCTCATGCAACCGAAATCTACCCGCATTTTCCGCGACTATGCGTATATTCGTTCATAAATAGAAATATCATGGCACATTTTGGAATCATAGGCGCTGGCATAAGCGGGCTTACGCTGGCATGGAAACTGCAACTTCAGGGACATCGGGTTACCGTATGGGAGGCTTCATCCAATGTAGGTGGTGCAATCAGATCAGAACGATCCGGGGAGTGGCTCGCTGAGAATGGACCAAACTCCATCCAAGACTCAGACCACTCTGTTTCTGAGCTGGTTGAGAGCCTGGGTCTGACACCACGTCTTATTGAAGCGTCAACCGAAGCTAAGAGAAGATTCATCGTAAGAAACAAGAAACCGGTTCTTGTTCCAAATTCGCCTCTAACAGCTATCACTACCCCCCTGTTCAGCCTGGCAGCTAAATTCAATGTACTTGCAGAACCATTTCGAAGTGCACCTCAATCTGAACCCGGCTTTGATGAAGACTTGGCATCGTTTGTGAGTCGTCGACTTGGTAATGAGTTTTTGGATTATACGATAAACCCAATGGTTGGAGGCATATATGCTGGTCGACCGGAAAAATTATCGGTTAGACATGCTTTCCCTAAAGTTTATGCACTCGAAACCGAGTTTGGTTCGCTCATCAAGGGAGCATTAGGACGAATGAGGCAGAATAGAAAATCAGGTAAAACCAGCTATCGCAAGCGTGTATTGTCGTTCCCAAATGGACTGGGGGAACTGACTAATGAACTTGCCAACAAACTTGGAAGTAATTTACTGTTAAATCAGAAAGTACTCTCTGTCAGGCGGTTCTCTGATCGATCTTTCTCTGTCATAACAACGGATTCATCCCGGTCACCATCAGTTGAAAAAGCCCGTCCGGTAGCAGATATGCAACCCCTTGGACTTAAATTACCCGAAATAACCAACGAGTTTCATATCGACAGAGTAGTTTATGCCGGGACTATGTGGCACCTGAATGATATACAGTTTCAGGACATGCCGGGGTTACCCGATGCATTAATATCCGATATGACGTACGCTCCAGTGGTCACACTCACTCTTGGATTCAAAAAAGATCATATTCGGCATCCACTTGATGGATTTGGGATATTGATTCCGGAAGTCGAGCATTTCAATATACTTGGCTGTCTGTTCACATCATCAATTTTTCCACACAGAGCACCGGATGGATATGTAACTATGACCGCTTTTGTAGGAGGAATGCGCAGTCCGGAACTGGTACATTTGCCGGATTCAGAAATCAAAGATCTCGTCATTACCGACCTCAACAAGCTCATCGGAATTTCCGGTGAAGTACAGTTCAGCTCACTTTTCAGGTGGAAAAAAGCGATACCTCAATATGAAACCGGTTTTCAAGAGTATCTGGACCGGATGAAATCTATTGAGGATTTGAATCCAGGTTTCTATTTTACAGGCAATTATCGCACTGGCATCTCATTGGACGCCTGCATCCGAAACTCTTGGAACCATACTCTCGTATAGTTAGTACCCAAAACACCCCAAAAATCTACCGAATCCCGTGATTGTCAAATTTCTGATATTTATTGCAGTGTTTTTTATCTCGTCTATTGGATCGACCTATATCATGTATAAAAAAGGATACTGGTTGCCGAAGAATCTCAATTCCAAGCAAGATTATTTGATGGTTTTGTATAAACTGATCTTGTTCAGTATTCTCGCCCTAGTTCAGATCGCTTTGTTGATGTTACTCGGAATCGACCTGTTTATGAGGAACTCCGGTTGACATTCGTACCCTGAATCCAATGTAGACGGTTGATAAAACAACTAAAGCTGTCATAAGAAATGGCAGGGCAACTCCAAATCCGAACAAAAAACCACCCCAGGTGGGTCCGATAGCTCGTCCAAGTCCCGATAGACCTTGCGTTGCTCCAATGGTAGCTCCCATTCTTTTCGGATCGGCATGCTGCGATATAAGACTGGTTACTGTCGGTAGGTTCAGACTATGCCCGATGGCCATCAATGCCAGATAAGCTGTCAATTGTGGAATTGATTCAGCTGTTCCTAACAGGAACAATCCCGTTGCCATTAAAACATTCCCCACCAGGAACAAGGTTTCTTCTTTGAATATTTTGGTTAGTGGTCGTATCAGTCCCCCTTGTATCACTGCTGTAATGATACCGAGCCAGAAAAATTGGATGCCGACCTGAGCCGCTGTCATATTCAGTACAGCTTCACAAAACAAGGGAAATGCGCTATACAAACTTGCCTGACCGAATGATAGAACAAACATAGCACCCATCAATAAAATGAGTACCATTCCCGATGTCGACGCCTGTCGGGTTTCAGCCAGATTCTTCCAGTATGCTTTGGTAAACACCCCATCTTTTGCACCGGATGTTGTTATTTCACCTGGTTTTACCGTCTCTTCGAGTTTGAAAAAAACCAATAAAAAGCTCAAGAATGATAATATGGACGCAAAAAATGCAGGAAGCGCAAATGTATGATCACCCAACCAAGTGGCTAATCCAGTCATACCGAGGTGATCAAAAAATTCGGGAATTGCAGGCTGAATAAGAGCGGATGCTAACGCGGGACCCATAACAAATCCCAGTCCAAAGGCTGCACCGATCAATCCCATTCCTCTTGCTCTGTCCTTGACACTCGTTACATCAGCGATATAAGCCTGAGCTGTCGAGATGTTTCCACCCATTACTCCTGCTAACAGACGGGACAACAAAAGCAGAAAAAAAGTATCCGCTAACCCAAAAAAGATATAGGCAACTGAAGCACCCAAGGTACTTAACAGCATAATGGGACGACGTCCAATCTTATCGGACCAACCGCCCCAAATAGGTGAAAATATGAGCTGGGCTACTGAATAAATACTGTATAGTAAACCGATCATCACCGGACTTGCTCCAAATTCGGATGCATAGAACGGCATTAATGGTAATACAATGCCAAAACCGATCAAGTCGATCAATACAACAAGAAAAACGGTAAAGAGCCGGATATTTTTCACTGGATCGATTTAACCCAAGCTTCAGTAGCCTCAATCGTTCGGTCAAGATCAGCAAATGTGTGAGCATTTGAAACAAACCAAGCCTCATAAGCTGCTGGGGGTAGATATATTCCTTCACCCAGTAAGAAGTGGAAATATGACTTAAACCTTTCTTGGTCCGTCTTGATTGCCGTATCGTAATTTGTCGCTTGAACATCGGAAAAGAATACAGAAATCATGGATCCTACCCGATTGATACTGAACGGAAAACCAGCATTTTCCAACGCGTTTCGTAAACCACTCTCCAGATAAGCTGTTTTTTCTTCCAGCTCTGTATATATCATTGGATTGTTTCGAAGTTCGGTTAGCAGAGCCAGTCCTGCAGACATTGCCAGTGGGTTACCAGACAACGTCCCAGCTTGATAAACAGGTCCGTCGGGGGAAACTACTTTCATAATTTCGGCTTTACCACCATAGGCCCCAACCGGGAGTCCCGCACCAATGATCTTTCCAAACGTCACGAGATCTGCCTGGATTTCGAAAAGTTCTTGAGCTCCACCCATTGCCAAACGGAATCCCGTCATCACCTCATCAAAAATTAACAAAGCCCCGTACTCATCGCATAACATCCTCAAACCATCCAAAAAACCTGGTTCCGGTGGGACACACCCCATATTTCCTGCGACTGGCTCAAGTATCACGGCCGCCATTTCATTACCTTCTCGTGCGAAAATCGAACGGACTTGTTCAAGATCATTATACCGTGCAGAAATTGTGTCGGACGCAGTACCGGGAGTGACACCCGGACTACTGGGCGTTCCGAGGGTAAGTGCACCACTACCTGCTTTGATCAGAAAACTATCGGCATGTCCATGATAATTTCCTTCAAACTTGAGGATTTTATTTCTACCGGTATAGCCTCTGGCCACGCGAATAGCACTCATACACGCTTCTGTACCGGAGTTGACCATTCTGATCTTGTCGATGTACGGGACCATATCTAATATCAATTCAGCCAATTCGACTTCCAATCTGGTTGGAGCACCAAATGAAGTGGATGATTCGGCCGCCAATTTAATCGCATCTATTACCGGTGAATAGGCATGCCCAAGGATCATGGGTCCCCAAGATCCGATATAATCGATATATTTATTATCATCTTCATCGATGAGATAGGCACCGGTAGCTCGTTTGAAAAAAACAGGTGTCCCACCTACGGCCTTGAACGCTCGCACCGGAGAATTCACACCTCCGGGAATAATTTCTGAGGCTCGGATAAACAGTTCTTTGCTGGTATTTATATTCATAATGCACGAAAATACGCATTTTTAAATATAAATAAATGTACGTGAACGTTTAATCTGGTGTCATTTGGGCCAACGAGCAGATTTTATCCAACCAATTTTTCTTTCATCAAGACACGTTCGATGTCGAACATCATTTCATCAAAATCGATCGGTTTAACATAGACTCCATCCACGCCCAATTGGATAAGCTGACGGGTGCGGTCCTGAATACAGTAACATCCGATGATGTACAGAAGGGGTTTGATCTGCCTTTCACGTCGGCGTTTCGCTAATTCAAAATTGAACGAGCAAAAGTTGTCGGTATCGGCAATGATCATATCGTAATTTTCAAAACTGGTGTTGCTGATGAGTACATCAACATTCTGAATCACTTTCACCTCTTTGCCAATCGATCGCAACAACTCAGCAATCGTATCCGCTATGTCGCGGTTTGGCTCGATCAATAAGATGCGTTGGGATTTCATGATGGTGGAGTGAATGAATCGCAAGAGTTATCGGGTTGCTTTAAAAAAAGCCCCGGGTTTCATGCCGGGGCTTTTTGAGGTGTATAATAAGTGGCTTTTTCCGGCTATTAGAAGCTTATCACAGCTTCCAGCATGAATCCGCTGAACTTGCCTCCGTTAAAGAAGCCAGTTGTATAGCCGTCGTATTTTTGGGTCACGTATTCCACTTTGGTCAATATGTTTTTGGTCATGAACCAGCCACCGCCTACGTTGATTCTTGAGATCTCAACTTCGTCGCGGCTTGCAGTTGTACCAGTTACCAGATTGTAACGTCCACCGAGATAGAAGTCTTCGGTCTCACCGAAGCGATAGAGTACCTCAGCAGCGTATTGGTTGAAAGTTCTGCGCTCTGGCTCGGTCACAGCTTTACCTGAAGATGTTTCGAAGATACCGAAGAACTCAAGTCCGTTGTATTTCACGAATGGGTTGATCATTATTGCAGTGATCTCGTGGTTGAAACCTGGATTGATTCTTGGGTTACGGAACTCAGTTGTAGCATTGTTCAGAATGTTATAGTAACGGGCACCGGCACGGTCACCTGTGTACAGATAGTTGGTTCCAGACTCTGCAGTAGTGTACAAAGAACCAGTCAGTCGCACTCTCAGAGCTTCATCATACTGCTTGTCATAACCAAGTTTGGCAATGAATACTGGCTTGTAGACAGGGGCGCCTGGAGCAGCTTTTACAGTCGATTGATTGAGTTTACCGTTGGTAACACTGACCATCGCCATGTAAGGACCCGTTCTGTAGTAAATCTCTCCACCAACTTCAGTTGTGAAGGAATCCATCAGGAAGTTACCTACAAATGGGTTGAAGATCGCCTGACCATTATCACTTCTGCGGAAATGTGCATCACCATAGTTATTTTCCATGTGACCAAATTTGAAAGTCACTTTATCCATGATTTCTTCCATGAAACCTTCGGAAATGAAATCCAAACGATCTACCTGCATATATCCACCTTTTACATATGGCTCTGGATGGTGGCGTGAAGATAGATAGGTACGCAAGTGCATTCTTACGCCACGATGTAATTGAACGTCAATGTCAAGGTTTGATGTCGCAAGGTTGAAGTTAGGTGTAATTTCGTTGTAACCTGGTGTGTTACTTTCCTGTGATAATCCCTGGAACTGAAGTGTGTTAGATCCACCGATGCGAACACGTACGCCATCAAACTCTTCACCTTCTACCTTCGGTGATTCAAATACATTCAATCCGGTTTTGTCCATTGCACGGTAATAGGACATATTACGCAGGATCTGTGCCTGCATAGTAGCACTGAAGCCAATGATGAAGGCCAGTGCGAATAATGTGGTGGTTAGTATGGAACGTTTCATTGTCTTATTCTTATGTTGTTGGTTGTTGATACCTATCCTTGTGGATCCGTATTTGTTCACCAAACCTAAAGCAAGTACCGTGCCAAAAAACAAAACATGTGTAAAAAATATTTAAAATTGTGGCTCATGACCCCCTAAAACCCCTCTAAATAAGATATTTTTGGCCGAAATATTTTCCCACACCATGGACACATCTTTAACACCAAAGTTGCCTGATTATCAAATATACTATTGCAGACTTGCAAGTCTGCAATAGTAGCAGACAAAAAAGTCTTGCATTATTGCAATACTTAAAAAACCATTTGAATTTGCTTAGCGGCTTCCTCCAGTACCTTCTACAAACTCATTTCA
>CAZDYD010000002.1:0-69372 GCA_964509715.1 uncultured Chitinophagales bacterium | reverse complement strand
TAATTTTTCATTAATTATGTCCATAAATTGTGACGACTTCGCAAAGGAATTCCAATCATAAAACCGCTCGAAATCAATGGCAGTGTCAATGGTTTTGCCGGTTCCAGTAGCAGCGACGATCAGATTGCAGAAATGTCCTCGGTTATCGAGCTGGGAGTCGAGCTTTTCCAGGATTTCTTTTTTGAGATCGGTGTCGAGGGAGAGTCCGGTCGAGTTTCCGGTAAAGAGTTCGCTTTGCGACAGCCAGGTGCAGGGCATGGCGTCGCGCACGAATTGCTTGTGGTCGGCGATGGGTGTACCCTTTGCAGTACACTGTTCAGAGTTTAAGTACTCATGGGACAGAAGGTGCAGTTTGATTTTTCTCACGGAGTAGTCATCCTTCTCGCGGAAACACCATCTTTCACATAGTGTAGAATTCCTTCTCGCGAGAACGCCGTCTGTCACATAGCACAATATTCCTTTTCGCTGCAACGTAGCTATTCTCATGGCACAGCCATTTTTATCGTGCGAGGCACCTTCAATTTGGTGAAGCCAATGTTCACGCTTTGAGTGCGCGTAAAGCAAAATCAACATACAATCCTTGATTTTATGACGATCGACTAATTAGTCAATATGGGATTATTTGGCCTAGTTTCAAAGACCATTGACAAAGAATGGCAGGAAAAATGACGAACGACGAGAAGAAAGAGCTTCATGTTATGAAAATCCCAAAATCTAAACATATAACGATAAATGTGTTAAGAAATCACGAAAAACTTAACCGGTAGCAGTGGACATGTTAAGAAACCTGGATTTTCTAATCACATTCAGAGCTGTATGTTACTTTTGCGATACCAAAGTAACATATAAATTCCCTTATTTTACTTTACCCCCTCCAAAGTAACATATAAAAATTCTTATGATACTTTGGGTGTATGTAATTCGGTTAACTTCAGGATGAATAATCTGATGTATTAAACAGGTTAATGTATTCTTCGAAGACAAAGATTCTGTTTCGGGTTTGGCCCGTTTTCTCTACAAGTATTCCAGCTTGTACGAAGTCACTAATGAGGTCATTGGCTGCTTTGTAGCTGGTTTTCAATATGTCTTGTGCCTGATTGACCCGAATAACAGGTCGCTTGAATAACGATTGCATCAAAATATTGGCGCTTGCAGACCGCTTTCCAAAGTTCTTGATTGAATTTTGCTCGAGTCGGGATTTGAGTTCTAAAATCGATGACAACGTTTTAGATGCATTCTCGGCTGTTTCTGCCACTCCGTTCAAGAAATATTTCAACCACTGTTTCATGTCATGTTTGGTACGGACAAAGGTCAAATTGTCGTAATAGAGGCCACGATTTCGCTCAAAGTAGGTGGACAGATACAATAACGGTTTCTCCATGATCCCTTGATCGATCAGGAACAGCGTGATGAGTAACCTTCCAATTCTTCCATTTCCATCCAAAAAAGGATGTATGGTTTCGAACTGGTAATGAGCTATGCCAATTTTGATGAGTGCAGGAACTTTTGCATGTTCATTATGGAGAAAATTTTCAAGATCTCCCATGAGCTCTGAAATGAGTTCATGACGGGGAGGAATAAACACCGCATCCCTGATGCTCGCACCTCCAATCCAGTTCTGACTGGTCCGAAATTCGCCAGGTAATTTATGTTCACCTCTTCCACTACTCAGCAGATTACTGTGCGTGTCCCTGATAAGTCGGGAGGATATGGGCAGTCTCTCAAGTTCTTTGATGGCTTTATTCAAAGCATTAATATAGCTTCGTACCTCCATCCAGTCATCACGGCGCTCTGGATTCACATCTTCTTCGTCAAGTAATGCTTCATCCATTTGTGTTTGTGTACCCTCAATTCGACTTGAATCCACTGCTTCTTTGGTTACATGCAATTGTATGAAAAGGTCGATACTCGGAACTAAACGCGCAAAAGAATTTAGCTCCCCAAGTTTTACGGCAGCTCGCTCAAGCAGCACATTAATAGACTGATCCTCCCAGATCCACTGATCATTGACAAGTGATGGTCTAAAATAGGAGTATCCACTAGGATGCTTCTCGAAGTGTCCAGAACTGAATTTTTCTAAGGATATCATTGTTGCCTCCATTCTTATCGCAACGTAGTATTCCAACTATTTTATGTTACTTTAGGGACAGAAAAGTATAATATACAAAATTATATGTTACTTTACCCCCTCCAAAGTAACATATAAAAATCCTTATGATACTTTGAGCCCCCTAAAGTAACATACAGATTCAGGTATAATACTTTAGGATGATTGGCGAGTGGGAGTTCTTGTTATTCATCCTTCACATACTCTAAAATGTCCCCTGGCTGACAATCCAGCACATCACAAATTGCCTCCAACGTACTAAATCTAATGGCCTTTGCCTTTCCAGTCTTTAAAATCGAAAGGTTCGATAATGTCAGTCCCACTTTATCAGAAAGTTCATTGAGCGACATTTTCCGCTTTGCCATCATCACGTCTAAATTTACTATGATTGCCATCGCTTATACCGTTAAATCATTTTCGTATTGGATGTCGACTCCCTTTTTGAAAATAGTCGCAATAATATAGATCACAGCTCCCATCAAGATGAAGGCTTGTCCGTCTGACCAAAATTGGTTCAAGCTACCAGTGACAATCCCATGATGCGATACATTTTTAGCAAACTGTATGGCAATGTGACTGATCAATCCACCGGCTTGAATGCATAATCCCACAAAAATGACCCACGCCACAAGGTGCAAGCCTTTAAATACGAAGTTGTTTCTTTTTGACATAACTTTAAAATGAGTTGAAGTTGATGTCACAAAGATAATACATATTTATTGATTATCTATAAATATTTGATGATTAGATAAAAATATTATTTGAAATACATTAAACTAATATCGGCATCCACATTTCAATTCATAGGTCATATTATGAAGAAAGGTCGATGTCAGCAAAGTTAGAATTATTGAACGTACAACTTTCGTATTCACCTTTGGTCAGCGTAGAATTTCGGTCAAAGGTTTTGTCTGTTATTAAAATTTCGTTCATTTTTCTGGCTTCCCCCTCAACGGCTCTGGTTTCCGAGTATGCGATGGATGATCTGCGTGGTCGAGATTTCATGGGTGTAGGGTATGATCTCGATCTTGTCGGTCGGGAGGTCGCGACAGTCTTTAAGTTTCGCGGCTTTCTCGATTTCGTTTGCATAGCCGAAGGCATATGCAGCATATCCTCCCGTATCGAGGAAGTGCCTGGTGATCTCTCTGGGACCCTCCTCTACTACTTCATCCACCCATCTGCAGGCTGATACCACTTCGATACGCTCTTGTTGTGACATCACTGGTCTGCGCTTATAAATCTCCACCCTGACGTCATCCACAACATGGACCACCAAACGATCTCCCCTATTTCGCGCTTCTTTCAAGAAATTGACATGCCCCGAATGAAACAAGTCCCCGACGATTTTTGTGTAAATGACTCTCATCATTTGTCCTTCAGAATGATTTTTCGTGTCCACTGCGCGTTCCTTATCTGTTAAGATAATTCTGGTATACTCCATCTGCAACCACACGAATATCAAGATTCACTACCAATCATTGATTCCAAGTTCATAACATTAAACAGTGCTGTGTTGCCACGGGAAAGTGTTCCCAGGATATAAATGACATCATGCAGCTCCTGAACCTTCATTCAATCATGGACTCCCACAACGTATCTTCTGGATATTTGCTTTTTGCTAATTTAACCAGATGGATCCGGCTTCGTTTCCCTTCCAACGTGGCCATCAACAACAATACCGCGAGATAGGTCCTCACCATGGGATCCCCATAATCCGTAAATGGGGAGGTCAACACCGGATGATGATACTCTGTTTTGTGATGCCAGTTGCCATAGTTTTCATCCAAAAACACCTCTGGTGGATCCGGAATCCAGACCGGAATCTCATGAAATTTCGCGCGTTTTAATCCAAAGGGCTTGCGACGGCGGATGAGCGTATGACCCAAAATCTCAATGAATGTGAGGTAGTTGTCGCCCTCGGATTTGAAAAAAACAACATCCACAGTTGTCTTTGGATCTATTTCTGGCAGATGGACCTTTATGCGGCACGGCCATGGATCGGTTTCATACACTTTGATTGTGAATCCCGCTTCATCAAATACCCGTTTCACCTGCTCGCATGTAATCCCGTCATATAGAATTCCGATGTCAATGTCCGCATCGTTCGTGATGAATCCACCCTCACGTACCAACCCCAATAGCGTACCGAAGCATACAAATGGGCGGATGCCAGCTTTTTCGAGTGTGGTTATGGTTCGATGCAGGATCACTTTCTGGAAACGATGATGGAGGTTGGTGTCGGGCGGAGTGCGCGTGGGGCGATTATACGTTCGCTTACTTTCTCGCACTAATCCGGCACTGAACACCCCGTGGACCCAATCGAAGCCTGCCGATGCTCCTACATTTTTTGACAAGTATTGCGCGATCCCCACATAACTGTTCGATGGAAAAATCGACGGAAAATACCTGGCCAACACCAAACATACCGACACAATCTTCCCGGGAGCAACCCGCGACAGGATGGTGGTCACTTTCTCCACCGTCATAATGGATCTTTCTTTCGAGAACAATTGCTTTTGAACCATGCAAGGGACTATTTGCGAAGCCCCTCTCTACCTCCGGATATAGATATAATTGGGGCGATGATATGCCAACTGAAATCCGTGTCGAATCATGTTCCGGGCCGACGGCGCCGGCTTTTCCGGACGATCCATGGCGGTTTCTGTACACGCCCAGGTACATCCCCGCTGTACCGCGTCATGCATCCTCCGCTTGATAAGTGCACTCTGGATTCCATAATTCCTTGCCTCAGGCAATGTTGCGCATAACGTGAACACCGCTTGTTCACCCCGGATCATCATACTGGATGCCGCCACCGGACGACCATCTTTCCACGCAAGATAATGTAACCAGTCCGATTCACCAATATGCCCGGCCATAAATCCGTCGATGTCATATTCAAATGCCCTGTTCGCGATTTCTGCAAAGACACCCGCCTGATCAGCACCGATTACCGTGATGGTGATCCCAGACTCCAACAGCGATTCCGACAGGGCCGCACTTCCCGCCGGGACATCCCGCAATGTCCGCCAAAATTTACTCCAAAAGTTGTACTCACGAAACCCATACATTTCAAGCATCACCTTGGTTTCAAGGGACAATGCCTGAGGTGCAACCTGCACAAAATATCGGGGAATGTCCCGTCCGTCAAAGTATCGCATCACACAACGAATGTGCGATTCAGAGATTGGTTCGTCGATCCCGAGTCCGATGCACCGATTAAAGGCCAGCACATCGTGACGGGCCGCAGAGACGCAAAGAGCGCCACATCGGGTATCGGTGTCGAGTCCCAGTCGGGATTTCAGATCGGAGTTTGCCCGGTCATAGTAACCGGACCAATATTTCATTTCAGCGCGTTCAAGGGCAGCAAATGGGACATTCACGATCTCCATCGTGTCCGCTTCAAGTAGTGTTTCCATATCCTAACAATTAGTTCTTTTGATATGGAGTTTTTACGGATGCCGGCCAGCTGTTGTTGCAGGGCTTGTGCGACTGGTTTGAGAACACGGACTACAAAAAATTGGATGCCGGCCAGCTGTTGTTGCAGGGCTTGTGCGACAAAATCAAAACCCTTTAAACAACCCCTTCGATGGTTTCGCTGATGAGTTGCTGCACGACGGACTTCATATCTCCGGTCTCTTCAAAGCAACGTAGCTGTCGATCAGACGAATTCCCCTCCGACAATATATTATGGATGTAGGAGACCTCTTCACGGATCCCAACTTCATCCACGACGTCATCCACAAAGGTCAACAACTCAAAGATCAATTTTTTCGCTTCGACCTCACGCTTCTTACCCAGATCCAGCAATTTGCCGTTAAGTCCATACCGCACAGCCCGCCACTTGTTCTCCTGGATGAGTTCTTTGCGATACACCCTCCAAGACATATTGTTCCGGCGCAATTTCAGCAACTTCGCCACCAACGCCACTTTCAAGGCACACACAGCAATGGCTTCATCCACCTTCGTGCACACGTCAGTGATCCGAAACTCAAGGGTCGGATACCGTGGCGATGGACGCAGATCCCAACGGATCTTGGTCGGCTCATCGATACAGTTCGTTTTCATAGCCACATCAATATACTCCATGTAATCACCCCAGGATCGCAGCATCGGCGGAATCCCGGTCCGTGGCAGCGCCTCGAACACTACCGATCGATACGACTGGAGTCCGGTGTCGTACCCTTCCCAAAACGGCGAACTGGCCGACAACGCCAACAAGTGCGGACAAAAATAACTCAGCTGATTCATCAGATCGATGCGCAGATCGTCATCGTCGATCTCGATGTGCATATGCATCCCGCAGATCAAAAGCTGCCGCGCCAGGACCTTGTTCTCGGTCACCAACCCCAAATACCGGGTTCGCTCCGTTATGTTCTGGTTCGCCCATTTCGAGAACGGGTGCGTCCCGGCCGCAATAATCGCCAGTCCATGCTTTTGCGCCACTTCATGGACCACTTTCCGGGCGTGGATGATCTGGGCCCTCGCCTCCTGGATCGACTCACATATCGGCGTGGCAACCTCCACCTGGCATTGTAACATTTCCGTAGTGATGTGGTTCCCTAACTTATCGACCCCATCCTTGATAATGTTCTCGACCGCTGAGCTGAGCTCCCCCGTGTTGGGGTCCACGATCATATATTCTTCCTCTATCCCTATCGAAAAACTGTTTGGCTTCTTTTTCATACACCTATTTATGGATGATTGTATCTTCGACGCAAAAAATGAGAAAAAAGCACAAAAAGCAATAGCCCGCGGTGGTTATTTCAGTGGAGTGAGCAGTCGCGTCACATCCGGATACCGCCCCATGCCACAACAGCAGACGGCATCCATCAAAACCTCATCCCTACATCGACCTGACTCCGGACTTGGCTCGCAACCGTTCAACGACTTTCATATAGTACTCTTCGTACTGCGCTACAATAACATCCTGCTCAAAGGTCTCGGCTTTCTTACGTGCAGCGATCCTCATGCGGGCAAGTAATTCCTCGTTTGTAAGTATTGCGGTCACCCGGTCGGCCATTCCCTGAACATCCCCCAGTTTACACACAAACCCGGTCTCTCCGTCGATATTCAGCTCAGGAAGTCCACCCACATCAGAACTCACAACCGGTACGCCGCAACTCATCGCCTCCAACGCCGCCAATCCGAAAGTTTCGGAGGCAGATGGCATCATGAACACATCCGACACGGAAAGAATATCTTCGACATTGTCCTGTTTACCCAGGAAACGCACATGCTCACAGGTTCCTTGCTCGCGGCACAGCTGCTCGACCACCGGACGCTCGGGTCCGTCGCCTACGAACAACAACTTGGCTTTTACCCCACTTTTCAGGATCAAAGCAAACGCTTCGGCTACATCCTGCACCCGTTTGACCTTGCGGAAATTACTCACGTGCGTGATGATTTTTTCACCGTCCTGTACGATGGCTTTTCGGAAATGGTCTTTCCCGCTACGACTGAACCGCACCAGATCCACAAAGTTCGGAATAACCTCGATTTTCTTGTCGATTTCGAATCGCATGTAGGTTTCATCCCGCAAATAACCGGATACGGCGGTCACCCCATCGCTCTGATTGATCGAAAAATTGACTACCGGTAGGTAACTGGGATCACTTCCCACTATGGTAATATCGGTGCCGTGCAAGGTGGTAATGATGGGCACGTGAGCCGCCTTCGGACCCAGGATCTGCTTGGCCAAATAAGCACTGGTGGTGTGCGGAATGGCATAATGTACGTGCAGAAGATCCAGTTTTTCGTACTCGATGAGGTTCACCATGTGACTGGCCAACGCCAGGTCATACGGCGGGTACTCGAACAAGGGGTAGGCGTTGATGGATACTTCGTGAAAACTGATGTTCGTATTGAACGCTTCGAGGCGCTGCGGACGGGCATAACTCATGAAGTGCACGTTATGACCACGTTTGGCAAGTCCCTTGCTGAGCTCGGTCGCTACAACTCCGCTTCCTCCGTAGGTCGGGTAACCGACGATTCCGATGTTCATTCTCTCCTCTTTTCTGCTGAGATGGCTGCCGTTGTCCAGCGAAACGGTTCTGTGATGCCCGTCCCGTCGAACCTTAATATATAAGGTATAAGTTACCTATTTGTGTATACGAAAGTATGTTAAATTTCGTTCCTGATTAGCAGATCCCGAAACATTCGTGTTTCTGCATTTATCGGCATTTTTGTATCTTAACGCTCCCAAAAACAACAAGTATAAGGCGTTAATTTTTATGGCAGGACATTCCAAATGGGCCACGATCAAGCGCAAAAAAGCGGTGGTTGACGCGGCCAGATCCAAAGTATGGACCAAGATAATTCGTGAGATCAACGTTTCCGCGCGCGATGGTGGCGGTGATCCCTCTGGAAATCCACGTCTGTTCCTGGCCATTGAGGCAGCCAAAGCGGCGAACATGCCCAAGGACAACATCGAACGCGCCATCAAAAAAGGTACCGGAGACGATAAAGAAGGCGGGTCCCTGGTCGAGTTGCTCTACGAGGGCTACGGTCCCGGTGGGATTGCATACATTGTGGAGGCCACCTCCGATAATGTGAACCGCACGGCAGGTGAAGTCCGCCACTGTTTTTCCAAATATGGAGCAAGTCTCGGCACACCGGGTTCGGTATCCTATATGTTCGAGCGCCTCGGAATCATAACCATCAAGTCGGAGGGTGTCGATGAAGAAACACTCACCCTCGCTGCCATCGATGCCGGTGCCGACGACATCCGCACCGAGGACGAATACTTTGAAATCCGTACCCGCCGCGAGGACCTGTATCAGGTCAGAAATACCCTTGAGACGGCAGGATACACCATCGACAGCGCCGAATTGCAGTATGTACCCGAGACCATGGTCAGCGTCGATGAAGAAACCGCACTCGGAAACTTCCGTTTAATGGAAAAACTCGAAGAAAATGACGATGTTGCCAATGTGTTCAACAATATGGAAATGGACGAAGCGACGGTAGCTTTGGCCGAAAAACTCTGATACCTCTATGAAATTTCTGCTGATTCTTATGATCTTTGTGATGGTGACCGATGGCGCACGTCGGGCCAATGAGGCTTATGAGAAGGGCGATTTCGCCGCTGCGGAACAAGCTTATCTCGAAGCCATTCGTGAAAATCCGGACGATGCCCGGCTGTATTTCAATCTGGGTAACGCTCTTGCCCGACAAGGCAAGTTTGATGAAGCCGTTACTGCCTACGAACGATTCAAAGAGCGTTCTGATAATCCCGCTGATCGTGCGCGGGCCGATTACAACATCGGTAACATTTTCGGAAGTCAGGAGAAATGGGACCGTGCCGCCAATCAGTTCCGTGAGTCGCTGAGGAACAATCCGGATGACGCCGAGGCGAAGTACAATTTCGAATTGGCCAACCGATTGTTGCAGGAACAACAACAGAATCAGGAGTCCTCTCCCGACCAGCAAAATCAGGATCAGGGGGATGACCAGCAGGACCAGCAACAACAGCAAGGCAATGAGGATGGTCAGCAGGACCAGCAGGACTCCGAACAGGATCAACAACAAAATCAGGAGCAGCAGGAACAAGGTTCTCAGGAACAGCAACAACGTCCCCAGCCTCAGACAGATATGACACGTGATGAGGCCAACCGCATCCTGAATGCCCTCGACAACAAAGAGCAGGATCTGCTGAAGAACTACCATAAAAATCAGGTTCCATCAACGACACGCCATGCAAAAAACTGGTAGATCAATGATGATGTTGGGTATGGCCTGGATCATGCTCTTCAGCTTTTCGGCCTCCCTTCACGCACAATCTGGAGTTCAGGTCACAGCCAATGTTTCCGAGACGCAGGTCTTTCAGGGCGAGCGTATCAGTTTCAATGTGGTGGTGAGCGGAAGTGACTTCCGCAGTGTGGGTCGTCCCGTGGTACCGGACCAATTCCCCGGATTCCGGTTGCTATCGTTGCAACCATCCACCTCCACCAACTACAGCATTGTGAACGGGGTGGCAAGCAGAAGCTATAGTTACGTGTACGCACTTGTGGCTGAGACTCCCGGCAATTACACCATTCCGCCCGTGTCGATTCAGGTCGATGGCGAGAATTATACAACAACTCCCGTGTCGGTGAGGGTGCTCGCTCGCAGCAGCCAATCAGCGCAGGGAAGCAGTAACACTCGACCCGACGTGTTTATTCGTGTGGAACTTTCCGAGAATAGTCCGGTGGTGGGACAACAGCTCTCGGCCGATCTTGTGTTGTATTTCAAGTCTCCGCTTGAAATTGTTTCCTATCAGCCAAGTAGTAATTGGGTGACCGACGGGTTTTGGAAGGAATTGATGAGCGACGGTTCGAATCCGCGCGCCGAGTCTGTGATTATTGATAACGAACGGTATCGCCGGGCGGTGTTGCTCAAACATGCGCTGTTCCCCAGTCGTCCAGGAAACCTGACCATCGGTGAAGCTCGTGTGGCAGTGACCGTTCGAAATCCGGGTCGGTACAATGATCCGTTCAGTTCCTTTTTTGGCGGATTTGGGACGAACCAGCGTAATATCGATCTGGTCTCGGATCCGATTAATGTGAATGTGCGTCCCTTGCCCGCTACCGAATACACGACCATCGACGCCGTCGGGAATTTCACGATCAGTCGGCGTCTGAGTACACCTTCGGCCATGGTTGGTGAAGCCGTTGAAATCATCACGGAGATTCGTGGGACAGGAAACCTGGCGCTGATCTCAAGACCTCAGTTTACGTTCCCGGAGGGATTCGAGGTATTTACTCCACAGGAACAGACATCCATCAACAAAGATTCGGGACAAATCTCGGGAGTTCGCACGTTTCGGGATGTGGTGATTGTCCGGCGTCCGGGACAGTTCACTATCGATCCGATTTCCATGGTTTATTACGATCCGGCGCGCAAACGTTATGTGAACGCGGACTTACCCGCCCTTTCCCTTCAGGTGGTGCGCGATGAGCAATCAGTGGTCGCGAGTATTCAGCAGCGCGATCTTGGCGTCGCAGCCGTTACCGGAATCGCCCAATGGCGACCGATTCGCCCGGTGAGTGTTTTATCGAGATGGTGGCTATGGGCCGGACTTGTTGTGCCTCTGATCATTTTGGTCGTCAGCTGGAGGAAAAAATCCGAAAATGATCGCCTGCGGGGTGATTTGAATTATGCACGCAGGGTTCGGGCGTTGGATCAGGCGAACGATCAGTTGAACAAGGCATCCGAGCTGGCCAACATACCGAGTCCTGATGTGAAACAGGTAATGTCCATGATCCAGAACATCATATATTCGGTAGTGGCAGACCGTAAGGGGTTGCAGATGGCAGCGCTGAATGACGAAAAAGTGATTTCCATCCTTCGGGAGCACAATTTGGATGAGTCCAGTCTACGAGATATTCAGAAAACCCTGAACAAATGCAGCACGATTCGGTTTGCACCGGTCATCGGACGGGAGAATCTGCAACATGAGCTCGAACGCACCCGTGCCAATATCAAGAAAATCTGCGAGGTGGTGTAATGATGATGCAGTCCTCCATGCCACATACCGATATTCGATATTTTTATAAGGAAGCACCAATGAACGGGGATGTACGCCAGAAGTGGTCAGGCAGGAGTCACCTCAGACAACTGATGCACCTGATGATTCTTGTATTAGTGATCGGTATTGTTACCGGCCCCCTCAATGATTATAATGTGGTTTACGGACAGTCCCCGGACCGTGCCCAGATACAACAAATTTTCAACGAGTCGAATGAATTGCTTGGGGATGCCAATTTTTCCGAAGCGATGGATGGGTACCGACAGATACTGAGTCATGGTTTTGAGTCGGGTCCCTTGTATCTAAATCTGGGTATTGCCGCGACTCGAATCGACAGCCTGGGACTTGCCAAGTATTACTATCTGAAAGCTTCAAGATTCCCGGAAGTGAGCCTGGCTGCATCCGAAGCCCTCTCCTTCGTTGAATTCGAACTGGGTCGACGTGGTGCCCGCCTCCCCCAATTAGCCTGGACCCGCATCACTCAGATTATGCTCTTTGAAACCAACCACAACGGACTGATCGGGCTGGGTATCATCGTGCTCAACATCGGTGTCATTTTTATCGTCGTGAGTTGGCTCCGGGAGTACATGCACAAACTCAACAGATACCTGGGGTTCGTTTTCGTCATCATGGGACTACTCCTGGTGCTCGGCATGGCCGGGCTCAAAACCTATGCTGGCGGATTCGCAGAGGCCATTCAGCTTGAACGGGAAATCCAATTATATCGCTCGCCCGACACGGATGCAGAAATAATCCAAACCGGTTACGAGGGATTTCAATATATTGTTGATGTAAATACCAGTGCCAACTCACCTGGATGGCTGTACGTACGTATGGGGAACGGTTCCCGCGGGTGGGTTGACGCCGACCATTTGAAATTATTATAACTATCATTGTCACCGGATGGTGACCAAGATCCTATTTAGATTATGTCATACTTCGATTATATAGATCAGAATATCGAGCGTTTTAACAACGAACTGTTTGAACTGTTGCGCATTCCCAGTGTGAGCGCGGTTTCATCACATAAAGCCGACACCCGAAATGCCGCTGAGTTTTTAAAGAAACAGTTTGAAACTATCGGATTAAATAATGTAACCCTGTTCGAAACACCGGGCAATCCTGTCGTTTATGGTGACTTTCTGGATGCCGGTCCGGACAAACCGACCGTCCTGATCTACGGACATTATGATGTGCAGCCTCCTGAGCCGCTTGAACTTTGGGAGACCCCGCCCTTCGAACCGACCGTTCGGGGTGAAGATGTGTATGCCCGCGGTGCCAGTGACGACAAGGGTCAGGCGTATACCCATGTGAAAGCCATCGAAGCCTGGCTCAAAACCAAAGGCACGATTCCTGTAAATATCAAAATCATCATCGAAGGTGAAGAAGAAATCGGGTCAGCCAACCTGGTTCCGTTTTTGCAGCAACACAAAGAATTGTTGTCCTGCGACATGGTGTTGATCTCAGACACCTCCATGTTCGACAAAGATGTTCCATCCATTACGTATGGCTTGCGCGGACTCGCCTACATGCAGGTATTCGTGCAGGGCACCAATCGTGACTTGCATTCTGGAACCTATGGTGGTGCTGTACAGAATCCACTGAATGCGCTGTGCGAGATCATCGCCGGACTCAAGGATAAAGACGGTGTGATCCAGATCCCGGGATTCTATGACGATGTGATTCCATTGTCGGCAGAAGAACGCGAAGCGGCAGCCAAACTCCCCTTCGACGAAGAGGGATTCAAGAAGTCGCTTGATATCACGGAAGTGTTCGGTGAAAAAGGGTATTCGACCATCGAACGAAAATCGGCCCGTCCGACATTGGATGTCAATGGCATCTGGGGAGGTTATCAGGGTGAAGGTGCCAAAACCGTACTACCGGCCAAAGCTGGTGCCAAAGTGAGCATGCGCTTGGTACCAAACCAGGATCCCAAGAAAATCGCACAACTGTTTCAGGATTATGTGATGCAGATTGCGCCAACGGGGGTGAGTGTTGTGGTAGAAGAGCATCATGGAGGTCATGCGGCGATGACCGATCTGAATTTCTACGGACTTCGTGCCGCGGCAGGTGCGTTTCAGTCGGTGTATGGAAAAGAGCCGTTGTTCACACGTGAAGGTGGATCCATCCCCATCGTGGCCGACTTCTACAAAGTATTGGGTGCTAACTCCATCCTGATGGGTTTTGGCCTGAACAGCGATGCGATCCACGCGCCGAACGAAAAATTCTCGCTGACCGACTTCCACAGAGGCATAAAAACCTCAGCGAAGTTTTTCGAGATTTTGGCAGAAACACCAAAGAACGCATGATCGAATAAATTAAACAGCCGTATGGTCGTCCCGTATGAGATCAGACCATCGGCTTAAAATACATTCCCATGAAACACAAACTCCTTTTACTCATCATCTTTGTGATGGCATTCGCGTCCACCGGTTGGACTCAATCGTTCCTGCGTGTGAGTTATGGCGATGATCTGTTCGCCGTGGGTGGAGGGGCGCGTGGACTCGGTATGGGAGGGGCGCAGGTAGCGCTTGTGAACGACGTAACAGCTGGATTTTGGAATCCGGCCGGACTCTTCGGCATCGAAAACCGACAGATTGCGTACATGCACTCAGAGCGATTTGGCGGAGTGGTCGCGTACGATTATGGGGCCTTCGCCATGCCATTGAGAAATAGTGATGATGTGCTGGCATTCACATTTTTCCGGCAAGGGGTGGATGGAATCAAGAACACACTCAACGCTTGGGATCGTGAGCGTGATCGTCCCGTAGCGAATCCAGAGGATCACATCACGGAATTCAGTACTGCCGACATGGCCTTTCTGATATCGTATGGATCCAGGTTGAATGATCGTCTTACCTGGGGGACTTCGGTAAAGTTGCTGTATAGCCGACTGGGTCCCTTTGCAAACGGATTTGGATACAGCATCGATTTGGGCTCACAATACCGTACCGATCGATTCTCGGCCGGAGTCAATATCAACAACATCACCACCCTCATGAAATTGTGGAGCGTGAATGAAAGTGAGCTCGAGCCATTGCGGGAATATTTCGATGATGAATCACTTAATGAGGCATTTCCAGTGGGTCAGAACGAATACACATTACCATCGGTTCGGGCGGGCGTAGCGACCTGGCGAGATATCGATGATTTCAGATTGACAGTCTCTGCCGATATACATACTCATTTTGAGGGACGAAAAACCTACAATGTCAACTTGGGCAGTATGAGCTTCCAGCCGCATCTGGGCACTGAGCTCGGTTACATGAATATGTTGTTTATTCGACTTGGCGTAACGGATGTGTACACCGATCGCGACAAAAAACTCTATGCTTCTCCTACACTTGGTGCGGGATTTCGGGTGAACAGATTGTTTATCGATTACGGATTCAGCAGCTTCGCTGGAATGACATCCGACTTGGGCTACACCCACCGTATCTCAGCGAAGATCTCGCTGTAACTGATGGATCCTTCGGCAAGAATAACTTTGATATCGATCGATTTATCTTATTGAATCTCTTCGTAACCGACCGATCCTTCGGCAAGAATCACTTAGTATCCGTCATGTCCTTCACGAAGCCTGAGTTGCCTTGAGTAGCGATACACACCCTATCAGGCAAGACCAACTCCGGACGTTTGTGGATGCATCACTGCCTAACTTTCGATGTAAATCCGTATCTTTGAATCGAAAAATAAATGTACACTCAAAATTATTAAACAATGAGCGATTTCAAAGGAAAAACATTCCCTGTAGTGGTTGTAGGGAGTGGTCCCGCCGGACTCACCGCAGCTTTATATGCGGCCAGAGCCGATCTGAGTCCAATAGTATTTGAAGGACCGGAGCCGGGTGGACAACTTACCACGACTACCGATGTTGAAAACTTCCCGGGCTACCCAAATGGTGTGACGGGTCCACAAATGATGCAGGATCTGCGCGAGCAGGCATCCCGATTTGGGGCTGATTGCCGATGGGGAGTTGTGACAACAGCCGACCTCAGCAAGAGACCCTTTCGATTGGTGGTTGACGAAGAGCATGAGCTTTTCGCCGAGTCCGTGATCATTGCAACTGGTGCATCCGCAAAGTGGATGGGGCTCCCGAACGAGCAGCGTCTGCGTGGAAAAGGAGTAACAGCTTGTGCCACCTGTGATGGTGCATTCTTCCGTAACGAGCATGTCGTGGTTATTGGCGGTGGTGATACGGCCATGGAAGAAGCTATCTTTTTGACCAAGTTTGCAAGTAAGGTGACCGTTGTACACCGCAGGGACGAGTTTCGGGCATCCAAGGTAATGCAACAACGATTGTTCGACAACCCGAAAGTTGAGGTCCTGTGGGACTCTGTAGTTGAAGATGTCCTGGGTGAGGATGTGGTAAAAGGGGTTAAGATCAAAAATATCAAGACCGATGAATCACATGTGCTTGAGGATGTAACCGGGGTGTTCCTGGCGATAGGTCACAAACCGAACACGGATCTATTTGTGGGTCAGCTTGAATTGGATGAAACTGGATATATCCAGACTGTCGGCAAGTCCACCTACACCAATATTCCAGGTGTCTTCGCATGTGGAGATGCTCAGGATCATACCTACCGACAAGCAATCACCGCGGCCGGGACGGGGTGTATGGCAGCAATTGATGCAGAACGCTGGTTGGAAGATCAGCACGCTACGGCATCGGTACATTAATCGTTACTATTGCCCGGAAGTGGGATGTAGTTTACATCCACAAGTATAAAAAAGGCCGCCAGAATAAACTCTAGCGGCCTTTTGATTTTATTCTTCAACTACTTCAATATCCTCGGCTTCGACTTCCTTTTCATCGAAGCGGGAATCACGCTCTACCAGGATGGTTGCATCGGTCACCATCAGTGCGACAAAGGCCACTGCTGAAATGAATGGAGCGAATACGATCAATGCACCAATTCCGCCGGCTCCCAGTGTCAGTGATGTGCTGATCATCTTTTCGCCCTTCGCATTTTTAATGGTGAGACGTCGCACATTACCTTCTCTAATGAGTTTTTTGACCTGATTTACAAGGTCCTCGGCAGTTACTTTGATTTCTTCGAAAACGGTGTTAGACATGTCGTCCTCCGATAAATTATGTGAAATAAAATCTGTTTTTGTAAGGTCTGTTCTCATATACACTCTAATACGTAGATAACAAAATAATGATTCATGAAATAAATGCTAGCAACTGTCAATACGGCCAGTACGTTTGGAGTCGAAGCACATATCGTGCATGTAGAGACAAATGTGGCCTTCGGATTACCTCGATTTTCACTTGTCGGACTCCCAGACAGGTCAATAAACGAATCGGCGAACCGGGTCGAAGCAGCTATAAAAAATTCCGGGTATGATTTTCCGAGAGGCAGGATCACCATCAACCTGGCTCCGGCCGATCTCCCAAAAGAAGGCAGTGCGTTTGATTTACCCATTGCTGTGGGACTTTTGATCGCGTCGAACCAGCTCAAGGAAATCAATCAGGATTCTTGTGTTTTGTTGGGTGAACTCGCTTTGGATGGTACACTGCGTCCGATCAGAGGTGCTTTGTCGATCGCTTTGGAAGCCCGGAACAAGGGATATACCTCTTTGCTGCTACCATCTAAGATAGCTGCGGAAGCCGCAGTCGTGGAGGGAATCAATGTCTATGGATTTGACCACCTTTCTGAGGTTTGTAACTGGTTGATCCATCCCAGCGAGAAGCATCGGGTGACGATCGATATGGACTCGGTTTTCAATACACTGGATACAGTTGGAGGGGCTGATTTCGCCGACGTTCGGGGACAAGAGAATGTCAAGCGGGCTCTGGAGATCGCGGCGGCTGGAAATCATAATATAATTCTTGTTGGTCCACCTGGATCAGGTAAGACGATGTTGGCCCGCAGATTACCCGGAATCCTGCCCCCGATGACCCTTGAAGAGGCCGTTGAAACAACACGCATCCATAGTGTATCGGGTTTAAATCAGAGAGTCGGTGGACTCCAGACTTCCCGCCCGTTCAGATCTCCACATCATACGATCTCCAATGCGGGACTTGCCGGAGGCGGTGGATATCCGCAGCCTGGAGAATTATCCCTGGCACATAATGGGGTTTTGTTTCTGGATGAATTGCCCGAGTTTCAGAGAAATGTTCTTGAGGTCATGCGTCAACCCATTGAAGATGGGTTTGTTACGCTATCCAGAGCCAGAATGACGGTTACGTATCCGTCTCGAGTCATGCTGGTAGCTTCGATGAATCCATCCCCTTCTGGCGACTGGATCGATCCGGATACTGCCTCAACCACCGATATATTACAAATGGAACGATATCTGAGCAAAATATCGGGTCCCCTACTCGACCGCATCGACTTACATATCGAAGTCAGAAAGGTTCCATACAACGATATGACCTCAACGGTACAGGGAGAAAGCTCTGGTGACATCCGGCAAAGGGTAATGCGTGCAAGGCAGATCCAGTTACGGCGGTTCTTTGGGATGAGTGGAATCTATACCAATGCGCAAATGGATACCAGATTGGTAAGAAAACATTGTCCGCTAAACGCTTCAGGTAAAATGATACTCAGCAAAGCAATGGATATGCTTGGATTCTCTGCCAGAACATATGATAGGATTCTGAAAGTCTCCAGAACAATTGCCGATCTAGATCAATCTGAAATGATTCAACCACAACATATCGCTGAGGCAGTTCAATACAGAAATCTCGATCGAAAGGGGTGGTTAAATTAAAAAAATCGTACATTACGGCAACCCTTAGTAAAAGACTTTACTCTTAGTAATATCGTTTGTATGATATGACAGAAAGCTTGGACATGTCGCTTGAACAGCGCTGCATAGTTTTCGAATCGTGTTGAATTCGTTATAGAGGGGACACTTTACGCCGTATTATGGAACAGAAAGCCATCGACCGATTATTAGATGAGCTCAGGGCTTCTGAGGTCTTCAGGGAGTATGAACAAGCCTATCATGAGGTTACACAACTTCCGTTGGTTCTGCGATCCGCTTTGCCACATGAACAGATCGACTTCGACCCGACAAAAGAGCATGATTTCTGTCATTTCATGCGACAGCATAACGATAGTTGCAAAACGTGTCTCCACTTGGATGAGCATGTACAACGTGATGGGTTACCCATTCACAAGGCCTGTTTTGCTGGTATCCATGTAACGGCGGTTCCTGTAAAAGTACACCAAAGTGTGATCGGTTATCTTCAGACCGGTGAAGTATTGCTTCAAAAGCCTTCTGAGGAAAAACTGGAGGAGTCGACCAAGCAATTACTCGACTGGGGGATCAAACTATCTGAGGACGATCTCAAGAGTCTGCTGGATGGTGGACCCATCCTGTCTCCAAAACAATATGAAGCTGTGATCAAGATGCTTGAGATATTTGCCAAGCATATATCTGAGGTCGCTGCAAAAATTTCTGTTTCGCCTGAGCTCAACGAACCTGATGGTATCAAAAAATCACGCGATTATATCCAGAATCATCTGGATGAAAAAATCACACTCGATCAGGCGGCTGCTGTGGCCAACATGAGTGCCAGTCATTTTTGCCGGGTATTCAAAAAAGCCACCGACATGAACTTTTCGGAATATGTGGCCAGAATCCGGGTCGAGCGCGCCAAAGAAATGTTGGTCGAATCGAATTACACCATGGCCCATATTGCCTATGATTGTGGGTTTAACTCTGTGACTGACTTCAACCGCACCTTCAAAAAAATTACGGGGCTAACACCCACCGAATTCAGGAAGGTTTCATAATGATCAAAGCGGGTGTGTTGTTGTGGGTTGCACTCGGTGGAGCCATTGGGTCTTCACTTAGATACATCTTTTCCATGCTCTTGCAGGAGCAATCCAGTTCAGGTTTCCCGTACGGCACATTAACAGTAAATCTGATCGGTTGCTTTCTGATCGGTATCTTGGTCGGATTTTCCATTCACAAACCGGGATTTATATCAGAAAATGCGAAATTCTTCCTGGCAACTGGACTTTGTGGTGGATTCACAACTTTTTCAGCGTTCTCTGCCGAGACATTTGCACTACTTGACAAAGGTGATCTATTGACAGCTGGTATATACGTCGGAGTATCAATCGTTGCGGGACTGCTACTTACCGGTGCCGGAATTTTTTTGGTAAGGTAAAAAAATTACCCGACTCGGATTTTCATTGAATTTCTTTTCCTTTCACTGAAGATCTCGCCGAATCGATTTAGCCAGGTACCTACATAATAAGTAGCTAGCATAAAAAAAAATCGCTAACTTATTCATTCGGTCGAGAATCTTGCTTTTCTGAGTCCCTTTTTAGTCGAACTTAACTCCAACGCCTGTGTATTGAGAAGTAAATACAAAATATTGTTCATCGAAGACACACCAGATGACTTCATGTTAATGAAGCGGACTATTGACCGTTCGGGCTTGATGTATGATTCAATGCGCGTCCAAACGACGGATGACCTCCTGGAACAGCTCGAAAATGAAATGTGGGACTGCTTCGTGCTTGATTATGACATCCCCGGATTCACGATCGACCAATTTCTGAAGATTTTGCGTGACCATGACGAAATCATCCCGATTATCGTGGTTTCAGGTACCATGATCGAAGACCAGGTGGCAACAGCACTTCAATATGGTGCTCGTGATTACGTGATGAAGGATAATCTTAGAAGATTACCTGCCGCTCTATCACGAGAGATAGACATCCACCATGAACGACGCAGATATCAGAGAGCTCAACTCGAAAAAATCGAAATCCAAGATGCACTTATCAACAGTGAGAAACGTTTCAAGAATCTGGTCGAAAACTCATCCGATATTTTTTTAATGCTCTCTAATGAGGGTAGAATTCTGTATGTGAGTCCGACGGTTAAAGACATACTCGGGTATGATCCCGAATTCGTGATGAACAAAACGTTCTTTGAGTTTGTATACCCCGATGACAAGAATGCTGTGTATCAGATTTTCGTAGATACTATTAACGATTTCGGCATTAGCCCTGTGTATCGATATCGAATCAGACACAAAGATGGATCCTATCGTTACATTGAATCCAAAGCCAACAATCAGCTTAACGATCCTGATATCAACGCGATCATCGTAAATGCCAGAGATGACTCAATCAGGGTAGAATCAGAACTTATCATTCAACAACACGTCAGAGCACAGGAGAAACTCTATAAATCTGCTTTCGAATATTTAAAGATGTCGCCTGATGATGACATTTTTGAATATGTTTGTGAATCATTATCCGAATTGATACCAACGGCCATTATAACCGTTAACGAATACGATCCGGTCACGAATCATATATACGTTAAATCCATTTGTGGTATTGATCAGTATTCATCATTCCTTTCACAATTCATGGATCGTTTTGCACGGGGTAATGCGTTTGAGCCTTCTCCATCGGCAATCGAAAACATGAAAAAAGCGAGTCTTATTCGTGTCGAGGGAGGTTTAAAAGAACTTTCTTTTGGACAGATCCCATCCAACATTGCCTCTTTTCTCGAGAAGAAAATGAAGCTCAAGGCCATCAAGACGATGGGTTTCGTTTCGGGCGATCATCTGCACGGAAATGTGGTGCTCATTTTACTGGGTGATGCCATCCCTGTTCCCGATCAGATCATCGAAACGTTTGTGAATGTGGCCACAGTTGCCCTCCGCAAACGTAATTCCGACAAAAAAATCATTGAATCGTTGCATGAAAAAGAAGTGATGCTTAAAGAGATCCATCATCGGGTCAAGAACAACCTTCAAATCATCAGCAGTTTACTCGAACTTCAATCACTGAAGATCAAGGACGACGAAACCCGCCATATCTTCATGGATAGTCAGAGTCGGGTGAAGTCTATGGCGCTGGTACACGAGAAAATCTATCAATCGGAGGATCTTTCAAGCATCAATTACAAAGAGTACATCGATCAACTGGCTGAGTATCTGTTCACATCCTATGATTTGCCAAATGTTCGCTACTCGATTGAATCTGAGGATATCAACATGCCGATCGATTCGGCTATCCCGGCCGGTATCATCATTAATGAGCTGATTTCTAATTCGCTGAAACATGCTTTCCCGGATGGACGCGATGGACAAATTTCTATTACACTTAAAAACGAATGCGATTTTGTTGTCCTTATGGTTTCCGATAATGGTGTTGGAATGAAATCCGATACCCGTCTGGAAAAGTCTACTTCCCTGGGACTCGAACTGGTTCATGCGCTCACCCAACAGCTGCATGCCAACGTTAAATTAGACTGTTCGAGGGGTACCAAATATACATTTGAAATCCCGGTGTATATTCACAACAACAAAAATGGTAAGTCTCAGACTGACTGATTCAACTGGAGTTGATCAGAGGTGTTGATCGCTGCTCCAACGATACCGGCGTTGTTCAAAAATGAAGCGGCTGCCAATCGGGTACGAATTGTCACAAATGGCAACATTTTTTCGGATTTATTACTTACACCGCCGCTGATGATGAACAGATCGGGATGCAATAGCTTTTCGTAGAATTGTAAGACCGTTTCGAGACGCTTGGCCCAGACCTTGCGTTTCAGTCCCTCCTGCAATCTGGACGTTTCAGAAGCGCGCTGCTCGGCTGTGAGACCTCTGATTTCGAGCTTGCCCAGGTCGGTATTTGGGATCAGGATTCCATTATGGAACAACGCTGTCCCGATGCCGGTTCCTATCGTCAGCACCATGACCAACCCATCCTCATATTTCCCAACACCGAACCGAAGCTCCGCGATTCCCGCGGCATCCGCATCATTGATCACGTAGACATCCGTGTCGGTAAGCTCAGAAAAAATGAGCCCCGCATTCACATCCCGCCATTCTTCGCTCATGTTGCCGGTCGACAACACAATTCCGTTGCGGACAGGCTCAGGGATTGCGATTCCTATGGGACCTGACCAATCAAAATGCTTCACAACCTGATGTATACAGGGAATGATTTTGTAAGGGGCGGTATCGGAGGGAGTTTGCAAGCGAAATTTATCACTCAAAAACTCCCCTTTTTCCGTATCAACTACGGCGCCTTTGATTCCGGATCCACCAATATCGATCCCAAGTACCTGCATCAAGCATTTTGACCGTGACATTGTTTATATTTCTTGCCAGAACCGCATGGACAAGGATCATTTCGTCCTATTTTTTCGCCCACAACTACCGGTTCAGGTTTCTTTTGCTGTCCGCCGGCAGCTACACCTTGCTGGCCTTGCTGTTGTCCGCCACCAAACTGCATTGCCATATTCGGCATCTCATCGTGCTGAGTGCGAAGCTTGCTCATATCGATTTTCCGCTTCACAGGTGCTTTTTCACGCGTAAGCTGTTGTTGATCATTCGCACCCTCAGGCATGGCCTTCCAAATCATTGAAATCACTTCCTGATTGATCTCGGCAACCAACTCAGTGAACATGTTGAACGCCTCACGCTTGTACTCGAGCAATGGATCTTTCTGTCCGAAGGCTCTTAAACCGATACCTTCTTTGACAGAATCGAGTTCCCTCAGGTGCTCCATCCACTTGTCGTCGATAACACTGAGTACTGCAGCACGCTCCATTGCATGGACCAACTCCTTGCCTTCGTTCTGAAGCGCTGTTTCAACATCTACTACCACGCGCATGCGTTTCACACCATCGTTGAAAATCACCTGAACCGATGTTGGTTTGTTGGGCACGTCGCCCTCTTGAATCTGTTTGAGGATGCGATAAAACGGTTCACTCAGGATCCTGGTCTTGTTTTTGTAGACCTCAAGACAGTGGTTTACCAACATCTCAACGAGACCATCCTGTCCGAGACCGGACCATTTTTCACGGTCGATCTGTGCATCGGTAGCCAACATTCGAAGCATTTTTTCCTGTATCGCTTCATACTCGGCATCGCGATAATGGTCTTCCACAATGGATTCGATCAACTCGTATAGCATGTTGTAGATGTCACCACTCAGTCGGTCTCCCAACAATGCATGACGTCTGCGCGCATACACTACCTTACGCTGATTGTTCAATACATCATCATATTCAAGCTGGCGCTTTCTGATACTAAAGTTATTTTGCTCAACTTTTGACTGAGCGCGCTCGAGCGATTTGGTGACCCATGGATGTTGAATGACTTCCCCTTCAGCAAAGTTCATTTTGTCCATGATGCTCGTGATTCGGTCCGAACCGAAGAGTTTCATGAGCTCATCTTCGAGTGAAACATAGAACTGTGATTCGCCTGGATCACCCTGACGACCTGATCGTCCTCGTAACTGCAAGTCGATCCTGCGCGAGTCGTGACGTTCGGTACCAAGTATAGCAAGTCCACCGAGATCTTTTACTTCCTGGCTGATCTTGATGTCTGTTCCCCGTCCCGCCATGTTGGTCGCAATGGTAACAGCTCCACGCTTACCCGCATGTGCAACAATCTCACTTTCGCGCTGATGTTGCTTGGCGTTGAGTACGTTATGCGGAATGCCGGCTCTCTGCAGCATACGGCTCACCGTCTCTGAAACCTCAACCGAAGTAGTACCGACCAATACTGGCTGACCTTTTTCGTGATATTCTTTGATCTTGTTTATGGATGCGTTGAATTTTTCACGTTTCGTTCTGAAGACCAGATCCTCCATATCGTCACGTGCTATGGGACGATTGGTCGGGATTTCAATGACTTCCAATTTGTAGATTTCAAAGAACTCTGACTCTTCTGTTACGGCTGTACCGGTCATACCGGCCAGCTTGTGATACATCCTGAAGTAGTTCTGTAGCGTGATGGTTGCATAGGTCTGTGTGGAGCCTTCTACCTTCACGTTCTCTTTGGCTTCAATGGCCTGGTGGAGTCCGTCTGAGTATCGTCTACCTGACATGACACGACCGGTGTGCTCATCCACGATCTGAACTTTTCCATCCTGTACGATGTACTCGTCATCTCGTTCGAACAGGGTGTACGCTTTAAGCAATTGGTTTACTGAATGGATGCGTTCACTTTTTTCGGAAAACTTGCGATATAACGCCTGCATTCGTTCACTTTTTTCACGGCGAATGTCTTCAGCGTGTTTGGCCTTCTGCTGCTCTTTGTAATCTGCACTGAATTTCTCGTTGTTTTCAATGGCCTCAAGTTCTTCCCTGTCCTTGCGTGCGATTTCTTCTTCGATGATGGAAGTCTCAACACCCATGTCCGGAATTACGAAGAATTCAGGGTCTTCGTTATTGCCAGTGATCAGATCACGTCCTTTGTCGGTCATTTCAAGGGTATTCAGCTTCAGGTCGACTGCATAATACATGTCTTCATCTACGATGGGCATGTTTCTGGCATTATCCTGCAGGTAGAAATACTCGGTCTTTTGCAAGAGCTTCTGCATATCAGGCTCCTGCATTAATTTTTCGAATTTCTTGTTTTTCGGGAAACCACGTTTTGCTCTTAGCAGGTAAAGTCCCGCTGTTTCCTCGTCGTTGTTTTTGAGAGCTTCATCAACCTGCATCAGATACTTCGCCACCAGTTTCTTCTGCATCTCGACCAGGTTGTACACACGAGGTTTGAGTTCGGTATATTTTTGAGACTGGTTGTCCTGTGGTACCGGACCTGATATGATCAACGGAGTACGTGCTTCATCAATCAGTACAGAATCGACCTCATCCACAATGGAGTAGTGGTGTCCGCGCTGGACCAATTGGTCTTCACTGACCACCATGTTGTCGCGGAGGTAGTCAAAGCCGAATTCATTGTTCGTACCATAGGTGATGTCGGCACGATAGGCTTCTCTGCGTTTCTCTGAGTTGGGTTCGTACAGGTCGATACAATCGACTTTGAGTCCGTGGAATTGGAAAATGGGTGCGTTCCATTCGGCATCACGTTTTGCCAGGTAGTTGTTTACCGTGATCACGTGGACCCCTCGTCCGACCAGGGCATTGAGGTACGCAGGGAAGATAGCCACAAGGGTTTTACCTTCACCTGTTTTCATTTCTGCGATCTTACCCTGGTGAAGCGTGACGGCACCGATCAGCTGCACGTCGTAGGGAACCATTTCCCAGACAATTTCATTGCCGGCAACCACCCAGCTTTTGCCCAAAAAGCGACGACAAGTCTCTTTGAGAACCGCAAATGCTTCGGGCATGATTTCATCGAGGACATCTTCGACCGTATCGAGCCACTCTTGATCGATTTTATCGAGCTCTTCAGAGAGTTCACGACGCTCGTCGATGGTCAGATTGCTGTCCATATCGTTGATCTGCGCCTTGAGGTCACGGATCTGCTTGTCGAGCTCCACCGTAGACTCGGAGATCATTTTCTTGAATTTCTCGGTACGTCCCTTGAGCTCGTCGTCGGAAATCTGTTGCAGTTCGGACTCGAACGATTTGATCTGATCTACGTAGGGCTGGATCTTCTTGAGATCTCGATCAGATTTGGTTCCGAATACTTTGGAGAAAACGCCAAAAATCTTGTCAATCATCTTTTTGTAATATTATAATTCGATTCTAACTCTCAGACGTGTAAAGGTACGGCAGATAACAACCTGCATCAAACACAGATAACCGTATTTGACCGTTAAAATTGTGTTTAAAATAGATTTTTACACCTGAATATGATTTTCATTTAAAATAGATGTTCTAATTTAAAAAAAATTGTGTTATTTTTGTTGTCTTTCGACAATTGGGGATCCAGTGATCCTGACCAATACTACTTTTAACAGACAATTTTTTACAAGAAATGAAACGCACGTTCCAACCCAGCAGAAGAAAACGCGTCAACAAGCATGGCTTCCGCTCACGCATGGAAACGGCTAACGGACGTAAAGTGATAGCTCGACGTCGTGCCAAAGGCAGACACAAGCTTACCGTTAGCGATGAGCGAGGACCGAAATAATCGGACCAGCGGGAATCGACTTCCCCGGAGGAGTATTCTTCGGGGTAAGGATTCATTTGACGAACTTTTTAAATACGGCATCCGAATTGCTGCCGGACACATCGACCTGCGGTACCTGAGTAAGTCTTCAGAAGGGTCTCGAGTCCGCACAGCTTTCGTGGCAGGCAAAAAAACAGGAAACGCCGTTGAAAGAAATCGATGTAAACGCCTCATGCGTGAGGCTTTTCGGCTCCAACAGCACATCCTGGATCCGATTCATTTAAACAGATCACTCGAGATCAATATGGCGTTCATGGTTAAATCAAAGCATCTTGATTTTCAGTCAGCAATGACAGATGTCAACGCTTTGCTTACGAAATTGACCGATCGCATCACTCAGCAACATCCCCTTCCATGAAACACCTGCTTGTACTATTGGTCAGGGGATATCAGATCATGATCTCACCATACTTCCCTTCGAGCTGCAGATACTCACCCACCTGTAGTCACTATGCGATTGATGCATTGAAGACTCACGGCTCGATCAAGGGTACCTGGTTAGCCGCAAAACGCATATTGCGCTGCCATCCATGGGCCGAGGGCGGACACGACCCTGTGCCTCCAATCAATTCTAACGTAAACGCTTCAAATCTACCGGAGTAATTTTGGATAGAAATACAGTTATCGGACTCACATTAATGTTCGCCATCATGATGGCCTGGTTTGTCTATATGACACCTGATCAGGAACAAATTGAAAGGGTCCGCGAGGAAAGACGTATTCAGGACAGTCTGAGAGCCGCCCAGGCTGAGCAGATTTTTACCGATTCAGATGTCCAGGATCCCACGAGACCTGCTTTCGTAGGCAGAACCGCCGAGCCTGATGATATCATTTCAAGGATCGGTTTGTTTGGTGAGTCAATGACTACCGATACCCTGATCTACAAGGTAGACTCACCACTTTATACTATTGAATTCACGAACGTGGGTGCGGGTCCGTCAAGAATTACGTTAAAACGTTACTCAAAATGGGACGGAACTCCGGTTCAACTTGTCGCCGATAGTACACAGTCTGCCTACTCACTCGGATTCGTTAGTACACAAAATTACAATATCGAGACCGACCAGATCCTGTTCACTCCACTTCACGACCGTGAATTCAGTGTACTTACTGCCGGTCAAAATCACACGGTTTCCTACGCGCTGGAGCTTCCCGATGGCGAGCGCCTCGTTTATTCTTATTTCCTGAACGCCGATTCGTACGAAATCCGTCTTGAGGTTCGGTTTGAAGGGGTTCAACGATTCATTTCCGATAGAAATATCGAGTTTGCCTGGAAATCACGATTGAATCCGTCTGAACGGATCAGAAGTTCTGAGGCCGCTTTTACCTCAGCCTATGTGTACTCTGGTGGTGTGCTTGAGCAGTTCATGCTCACGAGTGCCGGACGTGAGGAAAGTATTATCACCGGGACTGTTGACTGGGTATCTACCAAGACGAAATTTTTTACTCAAATCATCAAACCAGAGATTCCCGGGACAGGTGCTATTGTCACCAGTGAAGTCACAGGCGATCCAAGTGACGAGTTCACCCAACATCACTACACTTCGACCCTCCGTACACGTATACCGGATAACAATCTACTCACCTTCAACCTCTATACCGGTCCCCTTGAGTATTATACAATCCGTGAGTTTGATGCCAAGGCATATGACATGGTTGATGTGGGGTATCGATTTGTCAACTGGTTTTCCGAGCCTCTGGTTAAATACGCCATTCTCCCGGTCATTACGACATTGGGTGCCTGGTTCGGAAATTACGGTATCGCGATCATATTGTTCGCTTTCCTGATCAAGATCGTACTGTACCCACTTACCAAAAAGAGCTTTGAAAGCATGGCTGCTATGCGCGAACTCCAACCGGAGATGAAAGCCATCCAGGAGAAGTACAAAGAAGATCCACAAAAACAGCAAAAAGCCACGATGGAGCTTTTCAAGAAGGCAAAAGTAAATCCATTAGGCGGATGTTTACCAAACCTGCTCCAGTTACCGGTACTTCTTACTTTATGGAGATTTTTCCAGAACGCGATCGAGATCCGAGGTGAATCCTTCCTTTGGGCAACGGACCTTTCTGCTCCTGACGTCATCTTGAATCTTCCGTTCAAAATTCCATTCATGGGTGATTTTGTGGCCGGATTTGTAGTGCTCATGACCATCAGTATGGTCATTCAAATGAGAATTTCGGGACAAGGTGGTGCGTCTAATCCACAGATGAAGATCATGCAGTATATCTTCCCGGTGATGATGTTGCTGATCTTCAACCAGTTTGCCTCCGGACTCAGCTTGTACTATTTGGTCTATAACATCCTTTCTATCGGTCAGCAAATGCTTATCAACAAGCAGATTGACCACGTGAAATTGATGGAGGGCATCGACAAGCGCAAAGCCAAGGAAATGGCCAAAGAGCAAGCCCTTGAGAAGCGCAGACTGGTAGCTGCCGAGAAAAAAACCGGCAAAAAAGGCGACTCTTAATGAATTGAACCCGTGACATCCAGCGTTCTGAAGCACTTTCCTGTCGTCCGATACCGGAATGGACAAAAACAATTGTTCAATCCGGTGTCGAAACAGTGGGTATCAGATCGTCCGGAAGAACGGGTTCGTTTACGTACCATTGAGTTTCTGACCAGAGAGGCGGGATTCTCTTTGAACCGAATGAATACAGAGCAGGGTATCCGCTCTGACGCAGGCTCCTCCCCCACCCTGCGTACCGACATTATTTGTTTTGACACCTTTCATCAGCCCCTGTTACTGGTCGAATGCAAGTCGGAGTCGATCAGGTTAGACACCAGCGTTTCGGCCCAGAGTGCCCGCTACAACCGCACTGTTCGAGCGCCTTACGTGATGCTCACCAACGGGATCAATGATTTTTTCTTTGCAATTAGGGAGGATGAACAGGCGGAAGTCTTTTCTGATTTTAGTCGAATTGCTCCTTTGGGAGTCGAATCGATACGAGATATGGCTTATTGGAACAAACGTGGGTTTACTGGTCACACCGACGACCATGATCTGTTATCTGACTTGTTTACCCGGTTTTGGTCTTCGAAGTATGCGCAGAATCAATATATCAGTATGGATATCCCTGCTGAACTTCGTAACAGGCTACCGGAATTCCCGGATCATATGCTATCCCATTACTTCCGTGTGGCACCCAGGGCTTCTGATGGATCCAGGTCCGCCCTGACCCTAATCGACGATCAAAAAAATGGCATGTTGTTCATTAAAGTAACAGCTAACGCTGGTGGACAAACAAAAAGCGTCGCCACATGGAGTGTGTATGATGTCAGTGTCTCAGAAAAACAAATGACACTTACATCCCCCGAAGGCAATATCATACCTGTTGATCTCGAATCTGATGGAAAAACCGATGCACCCAAAGATATTAGCCTGCTCTACACACTGCCCTAATTGATTGCATAAATCAGAGCTCTAAAGCCATCCCCTGAAACTTCGTGGCGGCCATGATTGCCCCGACCTGAGCGAACAGATTCCGTGCACGAAAGCCCAGAAATAACAACTGTGGCGGCCATGGTCACCCCGACCTGAGCGAACAGATTCCGTGCACGAAACACCGCCCGGGAACCTCAGCTCATAACCAGTTCCATTTAAACAAACTTCGCATTATCTTCAGGGATAAAATTAACGGAGAAATTCATGCACCAACATCATCGCAACAAGCTTTTTGACCTTTATAAGGACCGTGGAAACACCCTGATCTACATCTCGGGTGCGGCTGTGACACACAGATACGGCACCGATTTCGAGTACCCTTTCCGTCAGGAATCCAATTTTTGGTATTTGAGTGGCGTGAATGAGCCTGATTTCGCTCTGATTTTAAATCCTGCTAACCGGGAATTTCATCTTTTGATGCCACGGCGGGATGCCATGTATGCCGTCTGGATGGGTTTTGTCCGTCCAGCTCATTGGTATAAGGACCAATTCAAACCCGACCACATCCATTATACCGATGAAATTGAACAGGTTCTGCGTGGACTCAAACCCGATAACGTTCATTGTATACATGAATCGGATGCAGCTGTCGTTCGATCCAAGGGATTTCAAGCCGAAACCGGTGAGTTGGCCGATGCCCTGGCATTTTGTCGTGTACTGAAAACCTCCGATGAAGTCGAACAACTTCGCATTGCGTCCAGAGTGGCCAGTGAAGCCCATCGCACCGTGATGGATACGGTTTCCCCAGAGATGTTCGAGTATGAGGTTCAGGCTATTTTTGAACATGTTTGCACGTTCAACGGACTTCGACATCAGCCGTACAGCGGAATTTTTGCCGGTGGATTTGGTGCTTCTGTACTGCATTATGTAGAAAACGACAAGATGCTCAAGGACGGCGACCTCTTGCTTGTTGATGCTGGTGCTGAGTCGCGGGGATATGCCGCAGATATTACACGAACGTTTCCAATTAATGGGAAGTTCGACAAACGACAATCGTTGATATACGACATCACTTATCATATGCTTCAGCAAAGTCTTGAGCTGTCAAAACCCGGTGTTGAAATGGAGGAGATCCAGATTCAGGCAGCCCGGCTTATGATCGCTCAAATGGTGGAGGCCGGATTGCTATATGGTGAAGTAGATGAGTTGATGGACAATGATATTTTCGCGTTGTTTTTCCCCCATGGTATCGGCCATTTTCTGGGTCTTGATACTCATGATGTCGGAGGGTATCCGAAAGGTGTAGATCGAATTGATCGTCCCGGTCTCCGATATCTCCGCGCCCGTAGATTGCTTGAGCCCGGTATGGTTGTGACCATTGAACCGGGTATTTATTTCATACCTGCATTGCTTGAACCGGCCTTCAACAATGAAAAACAATCCCGTTTCCTGAATGTGAAAGAACTGAAGGGATATCTGGATTTCGGAGGTGTGAGGGTCGAGGACAATATCGTGATCACTGAAAAAGGACATGAAAATTTAACGGATGTCCCAAAATCACGATTTGAAATCGAAAAGTATATGCATTCTTAAGTGGTGAATTGTATCGGATAGGTAGCAACAAGCCGGGTTCTTTTTAGTACGAGGTTCGTAATGTATGAAATTTCATAAGTTTGAGGTTCCATATGAATATAGCTCGATTTGAGTCCCCGGAATCACCGATCCGCTGGTGCAATAGTCATTTTATAAGGACAAAATTTTAAAATTTAACCCATAACCGGACACCATCATGTCCGATCAATGAAATCGTCAGATGTATACTAAAAATATCGGCCTGATAGCCCTCTTCCTGTTGTTTGTTACCATATCGGCAGACGCTCAACGTGGACTCGATACCCTCCAACTGAAAACCATCTTTGATGAGCCGTTTTTACCGGGAAACCGGCCGAGTGCCCTGGGATTCCATCCATCCGGAAATGCGGTCTTTTTTAACTGGAACGATTCGGCTTTGTCTGAGAACAAAGTGTATAGGGTTGACCTCAATGGACGTAATCTACGTTTGGCCGACGAGAACGACCAACTGTTAAGACGAGCTACTTTTTCTCCGGATAAAAAGCAGATGCTCTATACTGAGGGTGGAAACCTCATGATCGCTAATGCTGATGGTAAGAATGCCCGCATTCTGGTGTCGAGTATGGGGAATGATGGAAATGCCATCTGGTCGACTTCCGGCAAACAAGTGGCTTATACGTCACGAGGTGATGTTTGGATCATTGATCTAAATCAGACAAGTGTCCGCCAGATTACCAGAAAAGATGAGCGTGCACCCAATTTTGTGATCAGATCATGGGCTATGGATGACTCAAAGCTGGTTGTAAGTACAACAGATAATAGTGAGAGTCTTGAGGTTTTCTTTCCTGAGTACATTGATAAATTTGTGAAACCAGGTGGATCACGTCGGGGGGTGTCTACGATGGAGCTTCAGATTATCGACATCGAAAGTCGTAAAATGACTTCCCTTTTGAAGGGCAAAATCAGCTTGAGAGGTGTGAATGTAAGTCCGTCGGGCAGATATCTGGTCACCGACCAAGCCGATGAGTTCCTGAAAAACCGCGAAATCGGTGTGTATGATTTGGGAAATGATCATGCGTACTCTGTGTTGTTCCAGGAAAGCACCGAGGGATGGATCACGAGCTCGTTTGGAGATGTCAGGTTTGCTCCAAAAGCGGATGTATTGGCATTTACATCAGAGCGAGATGGGTGGAATCATATTTATTTGATCAGCGCTACCGGTGAAGGATTCAAGCAGCTAACAAATGGTAGCTGGGAAGCGTCCTGGTACCGATGGCTGGATGACAACAGAATCATATATGTTTCAAGCGAGGTAGATCCCGGGGTTCGACATGTCAAGGTGGCTGACCTCCGTAGAGATACGCATACGCAGATCACATCGGGTGATATGTATCGAAATGGGTTCACTTTGAGTGAAGATGGAAAACATATCGTTTTCAGAAAAACATATTTCAATGTGCCGGATGATTTATTTATCGTAAATGTGGATCGACCCAGAGGGGAAGTCCAGCTGACTAATAGTGTCCCGGAGAGGTTTCATCAAATTGATTGGCAAAAGCCCGAGTATATCCGTTTCACCGGACGTGATGGTGAGACCGAGTTATCTATGGAGTTGATCAAACCTTATGATTTCGATCCATCAAAAAAATACCCTGTTGTGGTGTTTGTACATGGTGCCGGTTCTCTGCAGAATGTGTACAAGGGATGGTCGAACAGTTATTGGAGGGAGTATATGTTCCACCATTTTCTGGCACGAGAGGGATATGTCGTGATTGAAGTTGACTACCGTCACTCACTGGGATATGGACGCAAGTTCCGTGAGGATGTTACGAACTGGATGGGTAAGTATGAACTTGAGGATATGATCGATGGGATCGATTATGTTGCTAAGGATGGATATATCGATGTGGATAGAGTTGGGGTCTATGGTGGTAGTTATGGTGGATTTATGGCGTTGTATGCCGTGCATCTGGCACCGGATCGATTTCATGCGGCTGCGGCATTACGGGCTGTGACCAATTGGGAAAATTATTATTATGCGAATCCCTGGTATACGGGTCCACGTCTGGGTCACCCGGATACGCATCGGGAGAATTATGACCGAAGCTCTCCTCTTACGTTTGCCGATAGTCTGAGTAGGCCGGCGCTCATTTTGCACGGGCTTATTGATGATAATGTTGGATTTCAGGATGCTATGCAGTATATCGAGCGCCTTATTCAGTCCGGCAATACGGAGTTCGATTTGATGGTGTATCCTTCAGAACGTCATAGTTTTACTTCTCCTGCAGCTTGGTATGATGAGTATCTTCGGATTTTCAACTACTTCGAAAGGTATATAAAAGCAGGGAGCAGGGAGCGGGGAGCGGAGAGCGGAGAGCGGTGAGCGGTGAGCGGAGAGCGGGAAGTGGGAAGCGGTGGAGTATTGACTCAAGTCAATATATACCATACTTTTACATCAGTGTCAAATTCTTACTCTAAATAATAAGAGGTCTTATGGATATGTCAACATTGAATGTATGGGCCGTTTTGGTCGCTGCCGTAGCCGGTCACATTATAGGTGCCATTTGGTATTCTCCCATGCTGTTTTCCAATGCATGGATGCAAGCGATTGGGAAGAAGGAGGAGGATTTCAAACCTGTTAACATGGGAAAACTCCTCACAATTACTTTTGTTTTCCAGCTTATCATGGCTTTCTGTCTGGGTATGTTCCTGAACGATGCTTCTATTGGCTGGTCCGAGGGAGCGTTTTATGGTTTTCTTACCGGATTTGGATGGATTTTCTTTGTAATCGCTACTAACTCAATGTACGAGCAACGTTCATCCAAGTATATTTTCATTTCGGGTATCCACTGGACAGTGGTCTTTACTGTTATGGGACTTATTCTGGGTGCTTGGAAATAAAAACCAGCACTCTTAATTGCGGTACTTCCAACACATCAAAGTGTGGCACTTTCGTATGCCCACATGGTCTTTTCGTGCCAAATTTTCGAATTGTTACAATGTGAGGTTATCGTAAATCCATCCGGCTTAGTTTCGTCATAACCTCGTATCTTTACGCATCTGTTAAGGTTGAACTATCCTGATGCATGCGTAAAGAAATCGAAATCAAAGTTACTCCGGAAATCGCGGGTGAGCCCGAACTACTGAAACGTTTTGTTTCGGGCAGTATTGGTGTGCCTATTACCGAAATTCATCATGTCGAAATCCGACGTCGTTCTATTGATGCTCGTGGCCGACAGGTTCATGTCAATTTAAGGGTCGAGGTGTTTGTTGGTGAGGATTTTGTTCCCGATCAGGTGATGTTACCCGATTACAAAATGGTGCATCAAAGTAGACCCGTAATCATTGTCGGTGCGGGTCCGGCCGGTCTGTTCGCAGCATTACAGCTCCTTGAAGTTGGACTGAAACCCATTATCGTTGAACGTGGTAAAGACGTTAAAGAGCGCATCAAAGACCTCAAAGGGATCAACGTGGATCATGTGGTCAATCCCGATTCAAATTATTGTTTTGGCGAAGGTGGAGCGGGGACTTATTCTGACGGTAAGCTTTATACCCGTTCAAAAAAACGTGGCGATGTGAATAAGATCCTCCAGGTTTTGGTTGGATTTGGAGCTACCAATGAAATTTTGATCGAAGCGCATCCTCATATTGGCACGAATAAACTTCCGGGTATTATTGCAAGTATGCGTGAAGCTATTCTTTCGCATGGGGGTGAGATTCTTTTCAATGAACGAGTGACCGACTTTCTGATTCAGGGCTCAGCTATCAGGGGTGTAAGAACAGCCTCTGGCCTGACCCTCGAAAGCGACAAGGTTATTCTTGCAACAGGCCATTCTGCCAGAGATATTTTCGAATTATTGATTCAGAAAAATATTGATATTGAGCTAAAGCCTCTGGCAATTGGTGTACGTGTAGAACATGAACAAAAGCTCATCGATCAGATTCAATATAGTTGTGATATCGACCGGGGACCCTATCTGCCTCCATCCCCCTATAGTATCGTCAAACAGGTAAACGGTCGTGGGGTGTACTCATTTTGTATGTGTCCCGGCGGGGTGATTGCTCCGTGTGCCACATCTCAGGAAGAGATCGTTACGAATGGTTGGTCATCATCACGTAGGGCCAGGTCTACCGCTAATTCAGGAATCGTAGTGGAGTTGCGTCCTGAGGATTTCAAGGATTTTGGTAAGCATGGGGCATTGGCTGCTATGGAGTTCCAACGCGCTATCGAACACAAAGCCTGGAACCTTGCAGGTAAGACTCAAACAGCTCCAGCTCAGCGGTTGGTGGATTTTGTGAACGGGAAAGTGTCGACTTCGCTACACCGGACATCATATGCACCTGGAATAACATCTGTCGACCTAAGGGAGGTGCTTCCCAAGTTTATTTATGAGTCATTAAAAGGTGGATTTCAACTATTCGGGAAGTCCATGAAGGGGTATATGACCAATGAGGCCATTGTCCATGCACCTGAGACGAGAACATCGTCGCCGGTTCGTATTACACGCGACCGAGATTCATTGGAGCATCCACAGATCAAAGGACTTTACCCATGTGGTGAAGGAGCAGGTTACGCGGGTGGAATTGTTTCGGCTGCTATTGACGGTGAGAAGTGCGCGCTGGCTATCGCAAGATCTGTGAGCTAATCTCTGTTGCAACTCTGTGGTTGAAAAGCCTGCTATCGATGATATCGTTTTCGATCGACTGACCAGCGTCCACCACCTTTGATGAGCAGGTATATACTTCCAACGAGCATGGATAGATCGTTTCGGGATTCGTGCAACATACTTAGTAGACCATAATTGGGTAGCGGTCGCAGGCTGAATCCCATAAATTCACGTCCAAGTAGCACCGGAATCTTTGTGGTTAGAATGGCGACGAGCATGATAAATATCAGCGGAATAACGGCCAATCTGGTGTAAATACCTGCAAGTACCATGATTCCACATATGATTTCAATGGATCCGATCGCATATCCCATGGCCTCGGGATATGGGATGCCAATGTTTGCAAATCGACCAGCACCAAGGTATTCTGCATACACAAATTTCTGAATCCCCTCAGACAAGAAAATCAATCCGACCAGAAACCGGATTAATATGGTCATTCGGTCATTATCGGTTTTGATAAAAGTATATCTGTTCATGAAAGGTTCTGGTATCTCAAGTGTTGAGTTAAACTACGCTTCAATTTAACATGTCCCAATGGAAAAGTGTCGCGCATGGGAAACGTCCGGTATAATCTAATAATAAGCCAATTTCACAGGAAATAAACAAGTCTTTTGCATACAACGAGTTTGAACTATTAATCGTATGAAGAAAAGTAATGATACTTCGATCTGGGATATTAATTTTAACTGAAATGAAAAAGGCCATCCTGATTCAGGATGGCCTTTTTAGTACCGGGGACAGCTAACTTGTTTTAATATTTTTTGTTTACCGTAGTCCGGGTAGACCTACTGGTTCATCTTGATGGAACCATAAACGATCGATTGATCGTTGTCTTGGCCATTCTTCTGCCAGAGTATCACCGTTGAATAACCTTCCATTGAGAATTACTGACTGGATGGTATTGGTATTGCGAAGATCTTCGAGCGGATTCTCGTTCAGAATCACTAAATCGGCTAACTTACCTTCTTCAATACTACCTATGTCCTTGTGAAGTCCAAGTGCTTCTGCTCCTTGTATGGTTGCAATTCGTAGTGCAGCGTGTGGATTCATGTCATCCCAGGCCATCGCCCAAAGCTCCCAATGGTAGCCAAGTCCCTGTAGCTGTCCGTGACTTCCTACTCCGTTGATTCCACCGGCATCATAGTTTTGTTTTACGATGCGCGACTGCCTATCCATTACATATTCATCATCATGAAACCAGCCAGCACTTCTACGGCGGGTTTTATTTTCGATTTCGAATGGTGGGGTGAAATTCAGTAGCTTATGATCATTGGATGGATCTTCATGGGCATAGAAGTAGTTTTCGGCCCATGGACCTCCATAGGTTACCAATAGCGTTGGTGTGTAGGCCATTCTCGATTCAGCCGTAACTTTGATCACATCACTGTAAACAGGTGAGATCGGATAGTTGTGTTCTTGTCCCGAGTAACCATCAAGAAGCATGGTCATGTTCAATTTCATATCGAGGGACCCTTCAGTGGTTGGCATCAGTCCCTGCTCTTTAGCCGCCTGAATGATCCATTGACGTTGTTCACGATTTCCTGCAACATACATTTTGATGGTTTTAGTGTCGTAGTAGTCGCTATAGCGCTTCAGTACATTTCGGGCATGCTCCAGGTTTCTGATTTGTTCATTCCAAAATACCCCGGGACCTGTCTGATAAATTCGCGGACCAACTGCCAGTCCATGGGTTACCATGTCGGCATAGGTTAACAGGTCGGTGGTTCCAGTCTGTGGATCACGGATCGTTGTGACACCATAGGCCAGATTCGCAAGGAATGTCCATACCTGTGGTTGATGGATGTTCCGAACAGGTCGCACATGTGCATGTGTATCTACAAATCCGGGGACAACCGTTTTGCCAGTAATGTCTCTTACCGTTGCACCTGAGGGGATTTCAACTGACCCTCGTGCTCCTACCGCCACGATTCGGTTGTTTCTGATCACAATATCAGAATTCTCGATGATTTCATAGCCGTTCATTGTAATGGCTCTTCCCCCACGTAGCACAAGTATACCATTTGGAGTGTCACGAAGTAGAGGTATTTCGATTCTAACCTCTACGGCTTTGTAGTCTTCGGGGCGCTTGGGTTTATCATCATCATCTTTTTCGGCAGATTTGTCAGATGAATCACCAGAATCCTCGGTGTCATCCGATTCATCTTTATCGTCAGCATCTTTATCCTCAGCATCTTTTTCAGCTTTCTTTCGAGCTTCATCGGCTGCTTTTTTGTCCTTATCGAACTGCTCTTGTTCCCGCTTCCGGGCATTTGCAGCATCTATACTATGCGTAAAAAGTGCGTTTCCAATGGACCAATGCACAGATCGCCCGTCCCAAGCCCAGGTTGAGAACTGTCCACCAATATCAGTTAATTTACTGGCTGGAAATGCCGCATTCTCCGGATTTCCTACATTGATAGTTGGTGCCTCACCAGCTCTTGGTACGGTCACTAAGTATATATCAGTTCCGATTTCTGCCAATACCTGATCACCACGTGGTGCCATGAGTATGGTGGAAGCTCGAGTTGGTTGGGTTTGTCCCGGTGGCGAGCTTCCTGTAATGGCGACATGTTGTCGTTCATCCGTTCCATCGAATCGGATGGAAACCAATCCTCGCATGAAATGGTTCAGGAATATCCGGTCGTTATCGAATACAAAATGCGGATTACCCCGCCCATTCGTATCCGTTATGTATTGGACATCTCCTCCATTGGATGATACCCATACGATGTCCTGTGATGAAAATGGCAGTCCGGGACCAGGATATTCATTATACACTCTTGCAACACCACGAATTGCGACAATGCGGTCCTGTGTTTTGGACCAGGCCAGTTGTTGATAAATAGCTGGTTGATTTGTCAGGCGTTGTGGATTTGCACGACCCGTCAGTCGTGTTTTGTAGATGTGTCCACCCACAGCCGGATCCCATGTCGCGAAAGCGATCCAGTTTCCATCAGGCGACCATACCGGATAGGCTTCGGTCGCACTCATATTGGTGAGGCGTCTTGGGGTTCCGTCGGGCAGATCTTTTACGTAGATATTGTTCAACACGGTAAATGCAAGTTTGGTACCATCGGGTGATGGTACGGCGTCTCTGATCTGTCGTGCGGTAAATGTTTCGGTATCTTCGATTGGGTACTCAAAAGCCACAAGCGGACCGAGTTCAATTTCGGTGTTGATTTCGAATGGAATTTCTGTAGCCGATGCTCCTTCGGTAACGGGTACTCTCCAGAGCTTACCTCCCCAGGTTGTAATTATGGCTTGGTTATCGGGTGTAAATGCCATTCCTGGTAGGACATCTCGGGTTGCACGGGACTCCATATCGTCGCGTTGTATGGGGTACGCCAACCAGCGCTCATCACCTGTTTGAAGATTTCTGATACGAAGACCGGTTTCTGTGTTATGGCGGGTTCCGTAGACGAGCCATCGTCCATCGGACGAAAGCGTTGGACGGAATGCGGAGCCCATACGTTGGGTCTGAACACTCACATCACCTGTCTCACGATCAAATCGAGCGATCTGGTATTGAGGGAAAATGGCATTGTATTGCCAGTCACCTGTTCGTTGTGTAAGCCAGAGGTACCGATCATCACCACCAAATGCTGGTTCGATATTCTTTAGATTGGTCGCAGTATTAATGAATTCGATACCGTTTCCACCATCCACGTGATACATAAACAATTTGTGTACTCCACCACGAAGTCCGGCACGAGCCGCAATAATATACTTCCCATCAGGGGTCCAAATGGCCGATTGAAATCTGTAATTCTTGCCACGGGTCCGCTGGGTGACCTCTTTAGTTTCAAGGTCAATGATGTATACATTTTCACCGCCATCCCGATCGGACACAAAGACGGCTTTTTTCCCATCCGGACTGTATCTTGGCTGGGCATCGAAAGCCATCCCTTTGGTCAATTGCGTGGCTGTTCCACCTGAAATGGGTAATTCGTACAAATCTCCCATGAACTCCAGGATCATTTTTGATCCGATTGGATGCACATCAATCGACATCCAGCTACCTTCGGTTGCATGTAACTGAACGGTTCGGTCTGGTTTTAGAGGTAGGTCTGAATGACTCGGTTTGATACCTGTGGAATCACTCATTGCAGATAATGCCGGCAATGGAGCCATCATTATAATCATCATAGGCAGCCAGACAACAGCAGCCTTGCGAATTAAGTTTGTTTTCATTTTATACGATTTTAAGTTCTCAAATACGACACAATGACCGGAAAGCAGGTTTGCAACCCGACCTGGATATTAGGACCGGAATGCCGGTTACTTCCCGACCCGGACACAAGGACCGGAAAGCCGGTTACATCCCGACCCGGACACAAGGACCGGAAAGCCGGTTTGTATCTCGACCCGGATACATGGACTTTTACATACACCGCGTCTTATGTTTGACGCTTTAGGATAAGAACATAGCTATTTTATCGATTATGTTTTGTAAATAGCTATTAATAATGATCGTTGTTCGGTTCCGATCAATCTTGGCCATTAGAGATAATTTCTGGCTAATAGTTTGTATAGGGACTGACGACCCGGACTAATTGATCCGAGTTTTATGTCGATCACCCACCGATTGCGTATCGAAGTGTAATTCCACCCATTCCGATTGAGACATTCCTGGATGTCATTTCTCCTAATGGGTATTTCATATACAATTCTACGGCAACTCGATTTGCACCTCTGTCCAGCTGATATCCGACCGAGAGATTCATTAGACGGGCAAAATCAAAGCGGTTGAAAGCATTCTCTGACTCCTTGTTATCAAACGCACTCGTGCTGAGTCTCACGTCATACTGACTGGTTAGTTCACTCGGAGTTAGAGTCCCCGTATAGTTTACTCCGACATCCCTGAAAGACTGTTGTAGATAGAGTAATGATGATACCCCCATTGTCACATTGTAGCTTGATTTTCCCACTTTCGCCAGTTGGAATGTGGTATTTAATGGGATATCAATCGCTACATATCTGAGCTCGTTACTGGTTTCAACACTAAAGTCGAATGTGCCATCCGTTTCTGCATGTGTTAGTAGTGTACCAAATTCGTTACCCTGTGTCCTACCACCTCTTCTTGGATCAACTTCAAATTTGTTGAAAGATAGGAGTCCACCAGTCGCGACACTTACTACATCATTTAGTTTCCAACTATGCATCGCACCAGCCATGAAACCGAACCCATCTGCAAACTGACTGTTCGTATAACTGATCATGGAACCAAAAATAAGGTCCACTGCGATGCCGGCTTTTTTAGCAAGTGAAATATCTGTGGCAGAGACGATGCGATTATCAGAAGAATAGCCACCAATACCTGTTTGATTCCCATCATCACGCGTTCTTAATGCGGCAATAGTTTGTTGGTTCTGATTATTTTGGGTTTGGGTAGACCCAACTTCATCTCTGATGTTTACAGTATCAATGAGAGTAGCAATAACAATTTCCGGTGTATTTATATCTACATATTCATATATAGCTTTATCAGTATTGATTTTATTTTTCTCACTTGTAGGATATGCTGTGGGCCGGACTGATTCCGATAGAGATAAACTGCGGGATTCACTTCCTTCATCAGTTAGGGCATTATTTGATTTATCTGATTGAGCGGATTCCCGTGTGGATTCAGCGATACCTGAAGTTGATCCGGGTGGTGCAATTTCATCAGAAGGTGTAACCAATAGATGATCACCATTGAAATTATTGATCAGATCGGGTCCGTAGTTTGACACCCAATATCCTGTCACCGCCATAAGAATCACAGCAGCGGCCAGAATCCTGTACAGAACAGCTGACCTCCGGGCTCGTTCTGCTCTTAGATTCTGGCGCATGCTTTCAAAAGCCACTGGATCGACCGGTTCTTCAAAACGATCGAAAAGGTCTCTGATCTTATCCGTTAATTGCTCATCAAAGGGTTTCATATCACCCCTCACTTTTCTGCTTATGATACAAGTTTACCAACATTTTCTTAGCTCGACTTAAATTGGACCGGGAAGTACCAGGTGCAATATCCAGCATTCCTGCGATTTCATCGTGTGAATATCCCTCGATTTCATACAAGTTGAACACCAATCGATATATTTCAGGAAGTTTATCAAATAGTTTCAAGACACTCTCTGCATCAAGATGATCTCCAATAGAACCTGAGTCATCCGGTTGCATGATATTGTCGGTGTAATCTGCGACGAGGTCCACATGATTTAAATATCTTCTATTGGACCTATATTGGTCCAATGATGTGTTGATCAATATCCTTCTGAACCAGGTCTTGAATGGTCGGGTGTCATCATATTGGTCGATGTTCCGGAACACCTTCATAAAACTATCGTTAACAACTTCAAGTGCATCGTCACGCGACGAAGTGTATCTCAGACAAACTGACATGGCGAATGAGTAGTACTGATTATACAGTACCTCTTGATATCGTATTTTCTTTTTACGACATCCATCAATTAATTCCTTATCGCTATACACCACCCGGGGGACTCTATGCTTGAGATTTGTAGTAGATGACTTGAACGAAAGTTAGCCATCTTTGTTTCTCTCAAAAATCGCATGAATTGCCCATGGGGTGCTATGATTTACATGGTTAGTTTTATTCATTCGGGTTTGTGACTTGTCCAATAAACATTACCGTGTTGGTGTAATGCTCACGAATAGCGAAGACAAAGGGTTTGTTGACTTTGAACTGGGGTTTCATGGATGTTACACTGATTCCAGTAGTCGTTACTGCAGCTGCCTCTGTTCCATCTTCATTGACTTCTATGAATGTGTTCTGTTTCACAAAATCAACAAAGATCTGCTGGTCAGATATCTGCTTGAAATCGGCATTGGTCTCGGAGAATGCGTCGATCATTCCCATGGAATTCAGGATTTCATTGAGCTGAATTTCATATTCGAAAGAAAATTTGGGGAGATGGACATCTACTTCCCCAAATTGTTGCATGGCATTCAGTCCTGAGGTGAGTTCATGCCAGAGTTCACCATTTAAAGATTCTTTGAAATCGACCATGCTCTTTCCAACAGGAATCATCATGACCATGGAATAATTTGTCCTGCCATAGGGAAGTTCCAATGCAAGAAATCCATCGCCAGAAAAGATCTTACCCGTAACGATACCCTGCATGGTCGGAACTTGGATGGGTTGTGCTGGATCAACAAAAAACGGCTGCAATGTTGTGTTCGATTTATCGAATTTTTTGGTCCAATTCCCTTTGTAGTAGATCGCGTTCATCAAAAACAGGACATGGTCGGCTTTGATTTCATCCAGCACTTTCGGAATCTTTTTTTCCGTCTTGTCGGAAGCCCATTTATTGATAATGTTCAGCGATGATGGGTTTGCAAAATCCAATTTGCGCACTTCGGCATCATAGGCGTCTGACAATCTCTGGATGTATGTTGGTTTAACATCAAACGTCTGATCGTAAAAAATGGCGTTCGCGATTTTCAATCGAACAGATGCATCGGCATCGAGAAGTTTATTTACCAGGTCCTTGTATGCACCATTGATTGTTTCAAGATCTGCATCCAATCCGTAGCCCAGCATTGCCGCGATCTGGTTTCGTGTCTCTGATTCAGCCCCGTTTAGAAGCATCGTAAGATTTATCGATGCACTTAACGGTGAGATCATCATATTGGATGATTCGGCAAGAGCAATATTCCTGAAAAGATCGATTCCGAACTGGTTGCTACTTTGAACAAGCTCAGCTTGGTCGGGAGTCAATTCGATGATCTTAGGTACGGGATCTACTGGATCGTCGCTATTCAGCACATTACATGCGGATGAGAGTACCAGTATCATGAAGATGTATGAGAAAGCTTTTTTCAGCAACATATCGGCATCGATTAGTATTGATTTCAGTCTGTTTATCAATAAGTACGATCGTCCTCCGTGATTTGCTGCAAACACAAAAAAAGGGGAAGAATTCTCAACCCCTTTTTAGGTTAAATGTCCGTATACACGCCGATAACAACCACTCTGCGAAGTGGCGGGTATGGGACTTTTAGGATCATTGTCCGTATACACACCGATAACAACTACTCTGCTCAGAGGCGGTATGGGACTTTTCGGATCATTGTCCGTTTATTCCCCCTTTACATACCTGTTGAACCAATCGAGGTAGCGTTCGTACCGGTCTTTCTGAAAGGACATATTCCGTATTCCATGATGTTCTCCCGGATATACAACCAATTGTGTTTCGATTCCGAGTCGACGCATGGCCTGATACATCTGCTCAGAACCAATAATTGGCACGTTCCAGTCGTCGGCACCTCCTATCCATAAGGTGGGTGTGGTGACGTTTGCAACATCGTTAAAGGATGACAGTCTCTCCCATTTTTCAGGGGTTTCCCAGGGGAGCCCAAGTTCAGCTTCCCAGTGACGCTGATAGTGGTCATGTCCATAATTGGACCTCAGTAACGTTTCGCTGGCCCCCGATATCGCACCCTTGAATCTCCCGGTCTTGGTGATCACATAATTCGTTAAAATCCCCCCATAGGACCAGCCACCTACTCCCAACTTTTCTGGATCGGCAACACCTATTGCAATGGCATGATCAACCGCGGCCATCACATCTTCAAAATCCTTGTTTCCCCAATCGGCAAACAAGATTTCTGAGAACGCCTGTCCATACCCGGAGGATCCTCGCGGATTTATCAAAAGCACAGCGTATCCGTTGGCGGCAAATAATTCGGCCGTGAAATTATAACTGTGACTGTATTGAGCTACCGGTCCACCATGTATCCACAAGATTGTGGGATAGCGTTTGCCCGGCTCATACCCAACAGGTCTAACCAAAAATCCATGGATCTCCGTCCCATCTTTGCTGTTAAATCTGATCTCTTCAAATGGTGCAGTTGCAACACGCTCGCTGTATGAACGATTAACATCCGTCAGTTTTGTCAATCGATTCCCACTTAAAGTGTACAACTCAGCGGGATATGAGAACCTACCCATGTTCACGGCTACTGTTGTATTGTGCCTATGGTAGCTATTCACAGAAACCCCATCCTTAATATGACGGGTAAATCGACTGCCATCATTTCGTATAGATGCGAGTTGCTCTTCACCCTGATCTTCAAGAATGAACTCAATCGTACGCCCATCTGGTAAAAATGTCGGATTACTGACATTCCGATCAATTTCTTTGGTTAGTAAACGTGGGGTGCCGTTTCCATCCGCAGATATCACAGCCAAATGATTAGTAGCATACCAGATTACTTCAGGCTGAATCGATGTAACGTAAGCGATACTTCTGCCATCCGGACTCCATGCCGGTGAATAATCAGCCCCCGGATTGCTCGTTATCTGTATTAGTCCACCTTCTTTTTCGCCCTTATCGGCATCGACTACCCAAATATCCGTATTGAAATTACTATCGGGTTCTTCTGTACGGTTACTCACGAAAGCAATTCGTTTACCATCGGGCGACCAGGTTGCTCCACTATGGTCAAAATCACCAAATGTAAGTTGTTTGGCCAAGGAGTCGCCAGGAGTAAACACATAGACATGCGTGCGTAATCTGTTCAAATATCCAACGTAATCCTGTTTGAATTGAAGTCGATCGATAACATATGGTCGCGGATCCTTACTGTCATTTTCATCTTTATCGCGAATCATGAGCATGAGACGTGTTCCATCAGGGGACCATTTATAATCGGAGATACCTTGATCGATAAACGTTAACTGTTGCGCTTCTCCCCCTCTTCGATCCAGTACCCATACCTGAGACTTTGAATCGTTCCTGGAAGCACTGAATGATAAATATCTCCCATCGGGACTCCATTGTGGATTTCCGGATGATGTCCCTTTCATGGTCATAGGTAGTGCCTCACCACCGCTTACAGGCGACATCCATACGCTTGTTTCGGATGATTTTTTCTCAAAGTCCTGCACACGTACGGTGTAGGCCACCCAGTTTCCGTCGGGACTAATGGCCGGACTTCCTACATATTGGATGGTAAAGAAATCATCAATGGTTGCAAGTGATTTTTGAGCTTGACCATAAACCGGTAAGGTTAACAACAGTAGAAAAACTGTCATTAAAGTTGTTGTGTAATGTTTCATCTATTGTATCATAATGGGTCGTTCGACACGACCTGGTTGTGGATTAAACTAAGAGTTCAATGTGTGCATTTCGAAAGTGATCGACCGGACCCGTGATCAACTATTTGACTGAATCTATTCAGAATCGATGTTTGTTACAAATGTTGCTTTAACTTCGGGGAAATTTACGTTCAGATACTATCCATATTCTTGTAGACTTTCCGGCAGTTCATTTATCGACATACGCGACGAAGATGGCACATACAATCCATATACTTGTTGACTTTCCGGGGTCGTGGCTATACCCTTTGCTAATGTAATATTACCTACAGATACTAACCATATTCCTTGGCAGGAAAGTCGACCCAGAAAGTAGCCCCTTCTCCGGGTACGCTTTCAACCCAAACATGTCCGCCCATGGCATCAACAAAGCGTTTGACAATCGATAATCCAAGTCCGGTGGACGTCTCTCCACCTGTCGGTTTTGCACTTAATTTCTGGAATTTGTGGAACAATCTTTTCTGATCTTCTGATGTTATGCCGGGACCATGATCGCGAACACCCAGTCGTACCGTACCTGTTCCTTCTTCCAAAATGAGAACAATACTGCTGTCATAAGGAGAGAATTTTATGGCATTCGACACCAGGTTATCGTACACTTGCTCCAGATGACTCGGATCTTGATACACGTAGAGTGCATCACGCGTGAGCACCGTTCTGATTTTGATATTCTTTTGTTTGGCCAGATTTTTTTGACTATCCGCAAAATTTGCTGTCCATTTTTTCATCTCAATGAACTCGGGTTTCAACTGGATATTGCCCGAATCAAGTGCTTCAGTATCCAATATTCTTGTGACAAGCTTCAACTGCTTACTGACGAAACCTTCCATTGTTTGTAGCATGGAACGGATTTCCTTTTCACTCATCTCGGGATCCATTTTGATGATTTCAATCAAACTTGTTATGGATGCCAGTGGACTTCGCAAATCATGTGCAACAATTCCGATCAGGCTGTTTTTTTCCTCATTCAGTCTGATCAACTCATCGTTTGTTACCGTTAATTCCTGACTTTTTTGCAAAATGAGATCCTGTTGATTTTCGATCTCGGTTTTTTGGGCTGTGAGCCACTGCGTATGCTGCCTTAATTCTTCGTTTCGATTTTCGAGTTCAAGTTGTTTCGCAGCCAATTCTCGTGTTCGTTCATTTACCAGATTTTCAAGTACTTGTTTTTGGATTTCGACTTGTCGGGTTCGCAAAAAAATGACCCCGAAAACCAATAAGGCTCCGACTATGATTACCAAAAAATAAAATAATGTGGTTTCCCAAAATGGAGATCTGACAATAATCCGTAGTTCCACAACCTGATCCATCCACTGACCCTCTGTATCCGTTGCCTTAATTTTTAGTATATAACTCCCACCATCGAGATTGGTATAATTAACCGTACTAATGTTGCCTGAATAATTCCATTGTTGTTCCATTCCCTCAAGCATGTAGGCATATTGAATCTGTTCCGGTCTCCTGAAATCCAATGCTGCAAAATCAATGGTAATATTGTTTTGGTCATAGGCAAGATGTATGACTCCATCCTCCCCAAATGGAATAAGGGTGTCATGCACGCGTACTGAATTGATCACGATCGGTATGTCAGACACTCGCTCCTGGATGGTCTCTGGATTAAACATTGTAAGTCCGGTTGTACTCCCAAACGCAAGGTATCCATTATCAAGGTATGTACCCGATCCCCACCAGAAATCTGTACCTATGATCCCATCCGTTTCAGCATAATTACGAAATGTGTTTGATTCGATATTGAAACGGGACAATCCATTATTGGTGCTAAGCCAAAGATTTTTGAAATTGTCTTCGAGAATTCCAAAAACTACGTTGCTGGGTAATCCGTCACTGGACAGATATAATTCTATTTCACCCGTCTCTTTATTCATGCGATTTAGTCCGCCATTGAATGTGCCGATCCATAAACTGCCATTTCCATCATCATGCAGAGATATGACTTGATTTCCCGAAAGAGTCGAATTGGTTTGATATTCAGCCAGATATCGCGTGAATGTATTATTTACTCGATCATATTTATTGAGTCCAAACCATGTCCCTATCCAAAATACATGGTCATTATTTGCATCTTGTACGAATGCACGCGTTTGAAGACTATTGTTGCTTATGGAGTTTATATCTTCAGGATTATGAACATATCTGATGAATCGCTCAGTTTCTTCATCAAAAAGGTTCAAACCACCCTCAGTACCTACCCAAAGAAGTCCCTGTCTGTCTTTGTAAACAAATTGAATCCGGTCGTCTGATATTGAATTTGGGTTCTGCGGGTCGTGTCGATACCGGGTGTACCTGTTCGTCCGGGTGTGATACTTATTTAACCCCCCTCCCCAAGTTCCAATCCAAATAACATCCCCATCTTTGAACAAGTGTGAAACACCATTACTTGAAATTGTATTCTGATTTCGTGGATCGTGCCGTATGACACCTTTAGGTCGCAGTGTACGAAGATCCAGAACACTTATACCACCACCCTGATTACCCACCCAAAGAGTGTTGTCATCTGTTTGTAAGATCGCTCTGACAATTTGATTGGGCATACCAAGAGATCCATCAGGATCCGGTGCGGCATGTATAAAATCAGTAACCCGATTGGCCAGATGGACTCCCCCATTTTCGTTACCGACCCAAATGGTACCGTTTCGGTCCTCAAACAGTGTCCTTACTTGGTTGTTCACCAAACTTTGGACATTACCAGTTTGAAACGTGTGATGTTGAAGCACCTCCAGACTTTCGGCGTCCATTACCAACAGTCCATCATCGGTAGCGATCCAGGCTCTGTTCAAGCGATCTATATGCACATCATATGTGTTTCCGAACATTCCGGAATTGTTGTCATATAAGGATGAGGGACGAAAAAAACGATCCGTTTCCGGATCATAGATATTGATACCCCCACTGTATGTAGCCACCCAAACTCTGTTTGCGGCATCCTCCGCAATATATCTGATACTGTTAAAGTATAGCGTATTGGGATTACCGACCTCGGAGTTGTGATGTCTTATGAAATTGAATGATTTATCATACACAAATATTCCGTTCAGGTCGGTGCCGACCCAGATTTCACCATTGCTCAAAAGTTTGATGAAAATTACGGCTGATGTAGTCAATTCCGGTCGGTCAGCCAAACCAATACGATTGAAAGTACGTGATTCTATGTCGTAGATATAGACCGAGCTGGTGCTGTAGGATGCGATCAGCAACTTTCCATCGCCACCCATGACTACCTGACTAAAATCAAGATGTACAAAGTCTATAGGATCAACACCATCTGGAACAATGAATTCTATCGTCTCCGAATTCTTTTTAAGGTATGCCAGTCCACCATGGGTCAAGGTAAAATAAATATCACCATCATCAGTACTTAAAATCGAGGTGATTGGGTTATTTACATCCAGTCGGTTAGTCTCACTACTTAGCCTGTACCTTACCACCGATACTCCATCAAATCGAAGTAGGCCACTGGATGTCCCTAACCAGATATAGCCTGAATTGTCCTGTGTTATGGCAGTAATATTCCTTTTGACCAGTTGAGGATGGGTTATCCGGTTAATTCTGATGTCGCTCTGAGCAACTGCTGTTTGTTGAGGAACGATGATATGGATACAGACCGCTAATAGCAGTAGCACAAAGTACTTGCTTTTCCGTTCGATGACACCTCGGAAGGGACCTATGGATTTTGGATTATGTCTCCAGGCGGTTTTTATAATCGTATATTTCTTGAGATGTTAGTTTATCTCAATATACATTCTTTCATCAAAATTCAGACATAATTGTTTGTTATTTAAAGTAAAGAGCTAAATTCGTTCAACTGATTGGGGATGAGTATCTTATTTAGGTCGAGTATCTCTTAGCACATCCACTACCGCATGCGCCAGGAATATGTAAGTTGGACCCATCGGAATCACATATTCGTTTTGCCCCCAGAAAAAAGGCCAATTTTCACGGTTTTCCGGCAGATCAGGTGGTAGTACCAGAACACCGGGGACGATCCCACCAGGGACAAATGACAAATCGGCACGATTCATTCCGTATGCTACCGTTTGTGATTGGGCTCCGACAGCAGATACGAATGAAATATTCGATGCCGGCCGAGTACCGAACAGATAGTCAAGGCTACGGATTACATAATCTGGATCGACCAAATCCGGAAATTCTTTGTAGATCATATAGTTTGTAACACCAAAACCCATAATCGCACCGTTTCCTGCCCACCCGCCTTCAGTTATGGGGACACCGAAGGGATTCGCTTCATCGAACCTGCCAAGATTGGATGCATATCGAGTGGCCATAGTTCTGACCTCTTCCCGAAAATTGGAATCCATGTATTTTATCGCAGTCAACAACATAAACGCGTTACCACCAAAGAACCGATTCTGAAGCTCCGGTAGCATCTGTTTCAATCGATCAGAATATTTCTTATCACCGGTCGTGATCAACAATTCAACCGTTGCCTTCAGCTCTTCATCCAGCGGATGTCCACCGGTAGTATTACCGTATTGAAACAGTGCAGGTTCGTTGTTTTGTTCAAAATCCCAGACACGTATTGCTGTTTGCAAACATTCTTCCGCCAGTTTGTCATTATACCCTCGCAATACTCTGCTTGCACCAGCGAGCGCGGCGGCTGACCCATAGTTCAATGCCGTGGTATGTGTTGTGAATGCCCAGCGATCGTCAAAATGTCCGCTGTATGTACCGTCATTTTCTATAATGATCTGATCCGGACGCGGATGATCGGTAGATGGAAGAAACATGGCACCTACTGCACGTTGATCTGCAAAGGGATCCAGTTCTTTTTTGTAAATGAAATTATCGGTCTTGGTAATTCCATCACCCAGGTGCGGATACTGATATAAATGGGCCTCTACAATCCCTGGAATAGCGTGACCTATTGCCCTATAATGCGAGATCAAAAAGAGAATTCCATGTTCAATCTGTTGTAGAATATCGGGTTTACCATCAGGTAAATGAATCTCTACATACCTCTTCTCCTGGCTGACCGTAGTATTGTCCCTGTCGATTCCGAATCGCTCCCTGGCATGAATCAAATATTGTAACGCCTGATACTGTGATTGGGTCCGTATATCATAATCTCCTGCATCATACCATCCCCCGATGTTGATTCCCGGAATATGTTCGAAAGGCTCAAATCGAGTATCAGTTGTGTCGGGCATAGCATACAGATCGAAATGCTCATAGTTGATGGGTGCCTGTAATGCATCATCAAGATGAGACGCACCATGCCAGGTTCGATATGCCTCCCTGACTTTCATATGATCCATCTGAATCGGCATGAACTGATCTAAAGTCAGATGCCAGACATCATCATATACATTCGGGCTGATTCGGATCGGTCCTGACGATACATCCCCATACCGCAGTACATACACTCCGGATTCTGTGACGTTTGAAAAATCGAACTTGAGGTAGTTGAAACGCAGGTATTGTCCCCATCGAATCGGCTCAGTGCGCAACACTTCTGTATGCGACCCGTTGGACTCAACCCGATATAGCGTTGCTTCCGGCAACGATATATCGTTCTTATCCAGTTCAATGACAGCTGTTTTTCGTTGTGATGGATGATAACCTACTTGAGAATGACTAATGTTGGGCTTCCGGACCCAATCTTGTATGCCATGGATTTCGATCTCCCATTCAACCACGGTTCCAGTCACTCCCGACGGTATTTCGGTGCGGACTACGAACCAACCGTTTTGGGCCTTGGTTCGTCCATCATAAATACTGATATCACTTGTACTTTGGATCGACACTAACCTTGATAGATCATCTGGTGCCAGAACCATCGTTTTCCCGGTAGCCATAGGACGCGGTTGGGTAGTACCGTCATCCATCATATCCATCAAACCGGATGGGTATCTGGGAAACAATCGGACCTCATTGTCAGCGAGATATGTCCGACCAAAATACTCGGCGGGATTAAATTCGAGATTCAGTCCCGCGTGCCCATGGAGTCTTGAAGGCAATGGCTCATCCAGAATCACCCGGTACATAAATGTCCCTCGATCTGAAACCGTGCCCTGTAGTTTATATCTAAAGCTCTCAGCAGCATATTCCATGGTCATTTCAATAGTATTCGCCTCCATGGATACTTTGCGTTCTACTACAGAGCTCAGCGGATCCCATTGCTCCGGTGTGCGCTGTAACCTTACATCCCCGTTTGTGGCAGTTCGTATTCCGTGATGAACGATCTCCAAACCTGTAGTTTTGGCATCGTTGAATAGTCCACCGGGCGCATTGCTGAAGACCATCACATTCACACCACGTTTTTCGAAGTACTCCAGCTCATTGAGTTTTAGATGCTGAGCAGATAATGTTGTCATAATCACTCCCGATAATATCAAATAACACACCATCATTTTGGTGGCGGGTAAGAGTTTAAATTTTAATTCATTCAACATGACTAATCCTTTGGATGGTTAAATATCAAGCACCACATGGAAACTTGCGGATCCACGACTGTTTGGGCTCCACATGACTTTTTGCGTATCCGCGACTGTTTGTGCACCACATGACTTTTTGTGTATTTACGACTGTTTGTTCACCACGACTTTTTGTGTATCCATGATTGTTTGCACCACACGACTGTTTATGTGCATCATAAGTGTACATCAAAACTGAATGCGCAAATATTGCCCATCATAGTGGACAAATACATGCTTATTCTCTCCATTGTCAATTCAAACCAAGTTCCAGTTCTATGATCAGATCTAAAAAGGAACATCGGTTTATAATGCCCTATATATACTAATTCGTGAGATAATCTCCAAAAAATAACGAAATGGAATTAAAAAATATCGGATGAGCTGTCGATGTCTTATGCTCCAATTGATGTGTTCGCAAACAATTCATGGGTGCAATATTGAGCAAAATATGCGCAAATTATTTACACATCAGCTCTCTTGATCGATCATGGTATGGTTGGGGAAACGCGCGGCGATCTATCATTCGCCAAGTGGTCTCAACGGACAAATTTCGCAGAAAAATATGCGACCTGTCCGGTGGGATCCGGGTAACGAATCGTGACTCCTTTTTGAATAGATTCATACATCCCAATTCCGGGAATGGGCGTGTACAGTACCGGTTCGGTACATTTAAACTCAGGCGCAAAAGCCTGAATGAGTCCCTCGGGTGTTAATCGATGTGGCTCGCATGCTGTTGGTTCGTGGTTCACCTCCACCAACAAAAGAAATATACTGCCCGGACGGGTAATTCTCTTGATTTCAGCAATGGTTCGATCAATATCTTCAACATGGTCAAGCGAATTAAATGAAAAAACGGCATCGCAGGAACCATCCTCCAGGGGAATATTTTCAGATGGCGAACCAAGATACTCCATCGAGTGCTCACTGGCTCCCAATTTAAGATACTGGTCCGCCAACGGATCCACACCTATTCTGCGCGATGCCGATTCGGCCCATTCCAGACTACCTCGCGGACCACATCCGATATCGACAATCACCTTGCCAGAGTAATACGCTCGGTCCAATCCAAAGTGACCTGTGTAGAAATATTCGTAATGGTCATTTGTAAGCACTCCTTCAGATTTTTTGCGACCCTTCCAATACCGCAACTCACTAAACTCTTTCCATCGATTCGGAGCCAGCCGTGATACGGTTAATGAAACTGATTTTTTTATCTTTCGGATGATGCCCATACTCTGCATGTTTTGGTAAAATATTTCCTCGAATTATCGATCAAGTTGTTGCATGATCGTTCGAATTGCCGCATCCAATTGCGGATCTCGGTCGTTGATACGGTCTTCAAATGTTTTCGGGACAATGACATCCGGTGCAACACCCGTCGCCTCAAGATTTGCTCCCTGGAGCGTATACACCCCCCAGGATGGCAAACGATAGAAAGATCCATCCACAAGTCCCCTACCTGAGGTAAAAATGATCCAGCGATAGGTCTCCATACCCATAATGGTCCCCAATCCCAACTCCTTGAACCCCGCAGCCGTCATTTCAGCATCGCTCAAAGACTGTTCGTTGATCAACAGTACGGTTGGTTTGGTCGCGGGTGTGAAATTTGATTGAGGGGCCAGTTGTCCGCCTCTATACCCCCAGTTCACATACGGTCGTTGCGTAAGGAATCGCAACACCTCGTCGTGGACATTACCACCGGTATTATAACGCAAGTCGAGGATCAATCCATCGCGATCTTGTCCCTCAGAAACCATTTCATTCAGAAAATGATCCAGTTCACCAAGTCCCATGTTCTTCATATGGATGTATGCAATACGATTATTTGAACCGTCATCCACCATCTGCTGACGTTCGTTCATCCATTCATCATACATTAGATTTCTGATGGTGAAAAAACTGACCGGTTCGATCACAAGATCAAACTCACGATTACCACGGTTGAACGTGAGCCGCAACTCCCCATCCATTGATGGACGAGCAAAATAGCGCTCGCGATTTTCCGCCTGATCGACGGCGATTCCGTCAACACGCACCAATACATCCCCCGCCTGGGGTCTGTTCACTGAGGTAAAAGCTGGTGATCCTTCAACAACGTGTTCTACTGTAAACGGATGGTACTTGTTGAACTTAATCCCGGTCGCCAAGGTCGTCGTACCGAAATATACCTCCTCTTCCTCACCAGATGATGAAAACCCGATGTGAGAAGTATTCAACTCGCCTAGCATGTCGTTTTTCATTTCGCGGAGGTCGGCTCTACTTCGGACCATAGGTAGGTAAGCCCGGTATTGTTCCCGAATCTGTTCCCAGTCAACACCATGGAAGTCTTCATTGTAGAAATTCACCTCAAAATTTGCCCACATTTCATCGAACATCTGATTGAACTCATCGCGTAGATTACGTCGGAATGTATGGCGGATGTCGATTTTTTCAACACTACTACCATTGATGTTTAACTTGTGGATGTCGCCTCCAAGCAAAACCCAATGTGAGCCACCCGATTCGACCGGGGAGCCGGATCCCATTTGAGTGCCTTTGATGATTTCCGTTTTAGGCGATTCAAATGGTTCATAAACCGTTTTCCACCATGAAAAACGTCCTTCACCATGATTTGATCGGTAAAGTACATTCGTTTTATCACCGTCGATGTAAACAAATGGATCCATTTGTGTTCCAAAAGAGGGACCAATAAGCTCCCATCGGTCCTTGAGTCCAATCTCATTGATCGTCACTTTGGGTTTGGCAGGCCCGTCATCTGTAGATACCGCAGGTGAGTTTCCTCTTCGAGTTGTTGATCTGTTCGCCGATGGCGTTGGTTCCGTTACCTGCTCCATAACAAAAAGTTTATCGAATCGATCTGATCTGAATTGTGGCTGAATATGATCGAGTGCAATTCGATAGATATCGGAGTCACGCATCCCATACGGATAAGCCGGCCGGGTTCTATTCGTTTGGAAATAGATATACTTTCCATCCGGTGACCAAACTGGGCTCGATTCCGAAACATATGTGTCGGTAATTGCTATTGTTCGCTTAGATTCAAGTTCATGAACGTATATATTTTGTTCGAAATTTCTGAATGCAGCGTAAAGCACAAATCGTCCATCGGGAGAAAACGATGGTGTCGAGTTGAAAATATCCCATATTTCATCCTGAGCAATGGTATTCACTTGGAATGAGCTCAATTCTATGATCCTAACATCACCGCGGCCACTGATATAGACACCTTTAGACCTATCGGCATCCAACGTTAACGATCGATTGTTCTGTAGATCTGTAGTTCGTTGCACCTCCGTGCTGGACCCATCTGCAGGAATAGTGAACCAGTTTTGGTATCCTTTCCATGTTTGGCTGAATAACAACGTTCGGTTATCCTTCAACCATTTCACTTCCATCACGCGACCGTCTGTGGCGGTGTTCAACTGTCGTACAAATTTTCCGTCGGCATCCGATACAAAGAGCTCACCACGTGATACGAATGCCAGTTTTTTCTTGTCAGGACTCACATCAAATGCGGATATATTTCCTTGAACTCGAAAGTCCTGGTCGCGCGCAAGGGTTGTGTTACCAAAAACCGATATTTGAACAGGATTCGAAACGCGCTGATGTACGTCGTACAACCAAACCTGATAATCGCGGGTGAAAACCACTTTTGAGCCATCTGCGCTTACGCGTGGGTGCTTGATTGATGTATCAAAATGTGTGAGTTGTTCTTTGACATTATTATGTAGTCTGTATAGGTTGTATTCGCCATTATATTCGTCTGATATGAAATAAATCGTGCCGTTTTTGTCGACCGTTGGCCACATGTCTTTACCATCGTAGCTGGTCAATACCTCATATACTCCACTTGTGGGATGGTACCTTTCGATCTGGGGTGCAAATGCGCCTTTATATCGTTTTCGGTGAGCCTGGTTCTTGCTCTCCCAGGACGAGTTGAAAATGAAGGAGCCGTCGGGGTGGGCAGCCACGTTATGATCGGTTACATGATAGTGACCAAAGAGCCTGTACGGAGTCCCCCCTGATAGCTTAACCGCCCAGGATGAAAACCTGTTCTCACGTGATGAAGTGAAATAAATGGTTTCAGAATCCCACGACCAACCTTCAACCTCATCATCGGCCTGGTGCCATGTCAGCTGGCGGATTTCACCTCCATCCATCGACATCACATAAACATCCATGTTGCCGAATTGATTCGAAGAGAATGCGAGCCATGTACCATCGGGCGACACAACTGGTCGAGTTTCTGTCCCTTGCATGGCAGTTAGTCTTACCGCTACACCACCTTCGGATGATACTTTCCAGAGGTCTCCCTCAAAGCTGAAAATCACGGTTGATCCATCGGGAGTGAGTGATGGATGGGATGTAAAGTAAGGGGTCGAAGCGACTGTGAGAGTCACTGATACCATCCATATCAGGATGGTTGTTGTTGATACGATGCGAATTAGATGTTTCATAAGCAGAGAGCTGAGAGCTGATAGCGGGGAGCAGAGAGCTGAGAGCTGAGAGCAGAGAGCGGTTAGCGGTTAGTGGTTAGCTGAGAGCGGTTAGCGGTTAGCGGGGAGCAGGGAGCGGTTAGTGGTTAGTGGTTAGCAGTGAGCGGAATTGGGGGAATATAGAAAATTCTGACGGTTGGTGGAACAGTCAAACATTTTTTTACGGGGTGTAACATTTCAGCTAACATGCAGTATAACAACCGGATACAATTATTATCATCATTCCTATGTTTTCCAGGGTTCTGTTACTCTTTATACTATTTCCAAGTAGCATTTTTGCCCAAATCGCAACTCCGCTGACTGTTCAGGATAACAATCTGAACCTTCAAAATATAGCTTCCGAGAAGTTACAATCAGTTATCATTGAGTTCGATCTACCTCCGAAAGCTTTGTTTTCAGAGTCCGCCATGAGTATCCGTGAACAGTTAGGGGAATCCGCACCTATCTCTGTTCAGTCAGAACCAAGCGTTTCTATGTATCATGATCGTGGAACTCAACTAAACGATATGATTACGTCAATGAGGCGTGGCTCTTCGTCCGGTGTTCTACTTAATAGCGATGTGTATCACGATACTAATACTATGTTCTATCGTACATTTCATGGTATGAGAGCATCACTCGACTCTCTCGAAATCAATAAGATCCGGTCGCTGCCATTTGTAAAAGCAGTCTACCCCGATGCTGTGGTTGAAATTCAGTCATATGACTCAGTAAGTCAAATCGGAGCTGATTCAGTCTGGTCAATGTATGGAAATACAGGTGCTGGAATACGTATTGGTATTATAGATTCGGGGGTCGACTATATGCACCCTGCATTAGGTGGAGGATTTGGAGCCGGATTTAAAGTTATTGATGGATGGGATTTTGTAGATAATGATCTGGATCCTATGGATGAACACCGTCATGGCACCCATGTGGCCGGAATCGCAGCAGGTCATTTCACTGCGCAGGGTTCAACTCAACAACCGTTTTTCGGTGTAGCACCAGATGCAAAGATAATTGCATATAGAGTGCTCGACCATGAGGGACGCGGTCGTATGTCTGATATCATCGCCGCAATCGAACGGTCGGTCGACCCTGATCAAAATGGTGATTTTTCTGATCGTTTAGATGTCATTAATCTTAGTCTGGGTTCAAAAACCGGAACACCCGACGACCCTGTTTCCACCGCCGCCAATAATGCTTTTATGGCAGGAGTGGTGGTGGTTGTAGCGGCTGGAAATAATGGATATATGATTTCAGGTGCGACACACGAGTCACTTTATATGGAAAACGGTTCTCAAACTATTGGTAGTCCTGCTGCGGCTAAATATGCTATTACTGTAGGTGCAATCGACAGAAGTAAGAATCTTGCACCATTTAGTTCTAAGGGACCAGTTAACGCGAGTTTTGGTTTAAAACCAGATGTTGTCGCACCTGGAGTCGATATTATATCCTCTATTCCAGGTGGAAGTTATACAGGTATGAGTGGTACCTCCATGGCTGCTCCTCATGTGGCCGGACTTGCAGCCCTTCTTCGATCTCAAAACCCGGACTGGAATGCTGCTCAAATCAAGGCCGCATTAACACAATCTGCGGAAAATCTGGGCATCCCTGTAACACATCAAGGTAATGGATTAATCCAGTCTATGAGTTCATTTCGCTCCGAGTCATTCAGATTTCCAAATGAGCTTAGTTTTGGTATGGTAGATGTATCCAATGCATCAACAGTGTTGACACAAGATGTGTTGTTATGCAACCGATTCGATGTTGGACAATATTACAATATTGAGTCAGGAGTTCTACCATCAGGTGTCGCAATTACTGTGCATACTAACAACGTGTTCATTCAGAGTAACAGATGTGAAACCATCAGGGTCACTTTTACCATAAATGTCAATATTCTGGGTATCGTAACTGAGGACATACGAACATATGGTGGAATTCTAAGCATTTCGACAGATAGGGAAGACCTTAATCTTCCATGGTCGTTTTCAATCGCTCCCACCATCCGCATCCATTTCTCGTCTACCAAAGCTGACTTTGTGATAAGTAGTTTAACCCAGTACATCCACAGTCATCAGTCAGATAAATTCAATCAATTTCATTGGAAATCGGATCGGATTGCTGAAATTTACGCAGCGAGCTCAGATTTATTCACATCTGTGGCATCCTTCGTAAAGCAAAATGATCCCACACATATTATTTTGAATGAAAACCAAGCTTTTAACGGGAAGTACGCAGAATATGTCATTGATCACCAAGATGCGGTTCACGAAGTTTGGCTTCCGGAAATTGGGTATTTTCAAAATATATCCACTCAAATTAGTGAACTCACAGGTCGCGTAACTTTAGTCACTGGCAACGGATTAATTACACGGTCTGTCCAATCCTTATCAACTTCTGGTCTCCCTGCCTTCAAATTTTCACACATATCTGCGAGTACCACACTTCACTTTGCGCAGAAGGCTTTGGGAGTTGGAAACGTTCCTACATTAATGATTCCCAGATTTCAAGTTCAACATGGTATCAATCGATCATTGCATATTTCAGATTCTCAACAACTATTTCAAATCCCATTGCGATTTAATATTACAGGAAATTCGGTTTTGGCTGATGCCATTGCTACAACACATCCATCCATCCATATTATTGCCTTGACCGGGTTTTATTCAGATGAAGGGGAATATGATTTTCTTCACTCTGAAGAGATTTCTCTGTTGGAAGCTCAGGTTGATGATTCGGGGTTTGCAGCGGTAAACTACTACACGTCTGAAAATTCCATGTCCGGGATATTCACAGCCACCAGATTCTTGATTGCACAGCAAATCGATGAGGGTTTTTATCGAGTATTTATGGAAACAAATCCGATATCCGTTTGGGGTCAACATGTTATTACTGACTTGCCATCGCTTCGTGATATTACACCTGTAGAATATGGTATTGGTGAAACCATTGTATATGGAAATGGTCCACTTTTCTCATTTGTCCGACCTAATTTTAATGTTTTTGGTCCTGGCAGTATCAATTTTGCACCGATCATTCGAGGTCCATTACATGAAATACGCATGATGGACTACCCTGCCTCTACCTTTGCTGTTCGCGATCAGGTTGGACGAACCGTTTATTCCGGCTCACTTGATCAGATTCCCAGAGACATGACGGTACCAGTTGGTGCTACTGAATTAGAAATTAATGTTACCGGACATGTACTTCGGGGTAAGCAATCCATCACAAAGATTATTGGTCATGCGGATTTGAATAGAACATTTGCAACCCCACCATGGATTTACTCTGTACTGATTACAGATGATAATGGAATCCCGGTTGAGTCGGTTGAAAACGGCAATTCGGTAAATCTGATGTTCGCAGCAAAGTCGATTCAACTGTTGCAGGAAAAGAATGTGAATCCGGCACTGACCGAAATCCAGTGGCGAAAACATGGGGATGATGGTACTTGGTCACATGTAGATTTTACATACAGTAATGCCGTATTTTCAGAGGCCGAATCAGGTGTAGATCCATACAAAACAGGTAACCGTGATCCACATTTGGTAAGCAATTCCACTCATCTGAGAAGGGATGGAACCCGGTTTTACGCACCTATCGATGGTACACTGCTTCCTGACAGTTCAGCCATAGACATTCAGTTTAAAGTAGTGGATGAATCAGGTAATTATACGACCACTGTAATTAGTCCAGCTTTTGTCGTCGGAAATTGGCAATATGAGATACCAACGGGTATTGAACAACCGCAATCAGATAATCCGGATACATTTGAATTACTGCAAAACTACCCGAATCCCTTTAATCCTACAACTACCATTCGCTATTCTATACCTGATCGACATTCCGGAGAGCATGTCCTGATTACGGTTCATAATATCATCGGACAAGAAGTATCCAAATTGATTGATTCAAAATCTGTATCGGGTACATTCGAAGTCAATTTTTCTGCTCATCATTTATCAAGTGGTGTATACATAGTAACAATGACAGCAGGACAATTCCGGCAATCGAAAAAAATGATGTTGATGAAATAATCAGTATTTCGGACAAAAATATTTCGTATTGCAATTTAATGCTTTCGTTTTATTACTTTTTGTATATATTGCAGGTATAGCGCTGTATCGTTTTGATGCAGCCAGAAATCACGTCCCAGATCAACAAAATCAAAAAATTATGAAATTGAAACTGGTCTTGTCTCTTGTAATGTTAACGCTAACATTAGCATGCACCCAAGGTCCATCCAATACCACTAAAATCGATATTCTTGATGGCGAGCAGTGGTGGATCGGAATTGTGACCCATGGCCATCTGGCTCCACTTGCTGATGGGTATAATGCAAATCTGAATGGATTCTTATATGAAAATCAGGCCCAGCCTTTGCTGGTGTCGAACGCAGGGCGAAGTTTGTGGTCGGAAGAACCTTTTTCGGTCACAATTAAAGATGGAGCACTTATTTTCGACAATAATCAGGGGGAAATCGTGCTCGATGCTCATGGATCAACATTGAAGGAGGCTTATTTGGGTGCAAGTACCAAATACTTCCCTCCTACAGGTACAATGCCCGATGAATCTCTTTTTTTACAGCCTCAGTATAACACTTGGATAGAGCTGTTATATGATCAGAATCAGGCCGACATCCTGAAATATGCGCAAGCTATACTTGACAATGGTTTTCCTCCGGGTGTTATCATGATCGATGATAACTGGCAGCAAGCCTATGGAGTATGGGAGTTCCGCCATGAACGTTTTGAAGATCCCAAGGCCATGATCAAACAACTTCATGATATGGGGTTTAAAGTTATGATGTGGGTATGCCCGTTTGTAAGTCCCGATACTCAAGTTTATCGCGAACTGCGTGATCAGGGATTGCTCCTTAAGGATGAGACTGGCCGACCCAAACCGATTCATTGGTGGAATGGGCAAAGTGCATTGCTTGATTTGAGTAATCCTGCGGCTGGGGACTGGTTTAAAGCTCGCCTACAATATCTGGTTGATGAATATGGTGTAGACGGATTCAAACTGGATGCCGGCGATGCAGAATATTATGTTGATACCTATGGCTATAAGGATGTCAGTCCGAATGAACATGCCCGCCTTTTTGCCGAAATCGGGCTCGACTTCCCTCTGAATGAATATCGTGCGACCTGGAAAATGGGTGGTCAGCCATTAGCTCAGAGATTACGTGATAAAGGACATTCATGGAGTGATCTTCAGGTTCTGGTTCCGCATATCCTCACTCAGGGTATTTCTGGTTATGCTTTCACGTGTCCGGATATGATCGGTGGTGGACTTATGGGATCTTTTATCAATCTTGAAAAAGTAGATCAGGAGTTGATGGTCAGATCGACCCAAACTCATGCATTGATGCCAATGATGCAGTTTTCTGTTGCACCATGGCGGGTTCTAAGTGCAGAAAACCTTGAATTCACCAAACAGGCAATTCGTCTTCGTGCGGAATTTATCCCAGTAATTTTGGATCTGGCGAGACATGCAGCTCAGACCGGTGAACCTATTGTTCGATATCTTGAGTATGAATTTCCGGGTAACGGATATCATACTGTTGTAGACCAATTTATGTTAGGTTCCGACATCGTTGTGGCTCCGGTTCTGGTACCTGGACAAGTACAACGTCAGGTGCACGTTCCACCGGGTGTCTGGGTTTCTCATGAAGGCAAATCATATACAGGTCCTGCGTTGGTAACTGTAGATGCTCCTTTAAACACATTGCCCTACCTGAAGCGATCATTATGACTTCATGTAAATCGAAATAAATGACTCATGTGACAATGGTGTCACAGGTCATGTAGATGTGAGGGCATTGATAACAATATGAATAGGCTGAATCATGGAAAGACAGGAGTTGAATGGTAATTCTAAGCTTTGCATTGATAACAGTTTGAATAGGCTGAATCCCTGTCCTGCATGTCCAGGTCAGGGATTCGTTTTTGCAAGAGTCCTATGAATTTCATTCACTTGCATCAGTGCAGCAGAACCATACCATGAATGCAGTTCCATCTCCAAACGGCCAGACTGTACCGCTGGATCAGCGGCGGTTAATGCTTCAGCTTCTTCCATGGTAGCATCAAAAACGAAAATACCTCGGATTTCTCCCCCATCCAGAAATGGTCCCGCCAGAACCAACTTACCTTGATCGGCCATTAAAGTGATGTGTGCCATGTGACCAGCTTGAATCTCCTGAGCAACTAAGGGATCCTGGTCCCGATTCGGACCCGCCTTCAGAAAAGCCATAACATAGCGCTTCATTCCGTAATCGTCAGCACCCAGTTTGATCGCAAGCTCCTCATCAAAAATAGATTCTGTGATTTCAGTTGCAGACATTTCTTGAGTATCCTCAGGCTCCATACCACAACTGTTGACCAACATCAACGTCATGAACAACAAAGTGCTCCCAAATATATTCCTCCATAACACCCCTCTTTTTGAAATAGTCTCCATCAATAAACTTTTCTTCAGTACACTTCTCATAGTCACCTCACTGATTTGCAATTAGTTAGATCAATTCATTTGCTTTTAGTTGTTTAAACAACTAAATTATCTGTCAGATAAATATATCAACAATACCATCAGGTAACTATGGAAAATAATACTACTACGTATGTCGTTCCGGCGAACACTCGCATCGGACATGTCCATTTAAAGGTGTCGGATCTGCAACGCAGCCTCGATTTTTATTGTGGATTGCTTGGATTCGAGCTCGTGACCATGTACGGTGATCAGGCAGCATTTATATCCGCAGGTGGATATCACCACCACATCGGACTCAACACTTGGTACAGCAAAGGTGGTCCACCGGCTCCGCAGCGCTCTGCCGGACTCTTCCACACCGCGATTTTGTATCCAACGCGACGAGATCTGGCTGTCATCACCAAGCGATTGATCGATGCAGGATACCCCATTTCCGGAGCCAGTGATCATGGAGTTTCGGAAGCCATCTATCTTGATGATCCGGATGGAAACGGCGTTGAGCTATACCGCGACCGACCCGAATCCGAATGGCCCCGTAATCCGGGCGGAAGCATTAACATGTACACCCGCGCCCTGAACCTTGAAGAGCTACTGTCTGAGGTATAAGACGTGACTAAAACTCCACCTCGTAAACCTCGATACTGAATTGTTCGCTTCTATAGTCCGTGAGATAGAGGCGGTTTCTGGAGACGTGTAGTAGTGTAAGCCCCTCGGGAAGGTCAAAACTCCCGATCGGACTCCCATCGGCTTCAAGGATCAAAAACTTGGGTGAATCGTGTGTACTCAACCAGTATCGACCAGCCTCATCAACATAAAAGAACTCCGCAAGGGACTTAAACACTGGAAAGTTGGCAGAGAGTAGATTACTGAATGATGAAGCCCGGCGAGCTATGGCAGTGTCTTTTTCTGCAACGGTAGTGGGAACTGGATTTAACCGAATCTGGACAGAATCTACTAGATTCATATGTATATCGAATCGTTGAATCACTGACTCACCACTTTTTAGCATATGTAAGTGTCCGTCCCGACTTCCCTTCGTAAATGTACTCGAGGTGAAAGGCAAAGAAAGCATACTGAAATTACTACCCTCCTGATTGACTAGATATACCACATCATTTATTTCAGTTTTGCTACCTATCACCAGATCAGTTTCGATGTTGACAGGAGCAATCCAGTGTTTGTAGGTGTATACACCAGGAGATGGCACCTGCGACATTGTGGCTCTAAAAACACTCTCATTTTCGTTTATAACTACTGGAAACATCCCATTATCGGGATGCGTTAGAACACGGTCGAGTACCCATTCGCCATTCGGTTTGTGAAAAACCGATGTTCTTGCCTGTCTACGATCAGCTACGTAAAGTGTATTTTCAGGAGATACGATGACATCGATGAGATGCAAGAATTCTCCGGGACCTGATCCAGTCCGGCCGATCTGCTGCATGAAATTCCCGGATGAGTCAAACACCATCAATCGGTTGTTCTCGGAATCTGTGATAATGATATCTCCATCGGATGTAGTTCCAACAGCCGTTGCATACACGATAAAATCATCCTCTGGCTCATAAATCGACATCACATGTTCGACTTCCAGGCGGGGCACATCAGCCGTATGGTATGTTCCAGATTGTTCTGATGTGGATGAACATCCGGCGATGATTGTAATTACGATCAAAATTGTGAGAATACGAGCAATAGACGACTGGAGTTGGGCATAAAACATAAGAATACGATTTGATTACAGGCTATCTAATCCAAAATAGTTCGCAAAATTTGTTATTCAAAGGCAAAGCCAACCATTGAATTGCCTCCTCTATATTCAATTGCTCGAATTCATCAAGATCACTTCGTGTTGTAATCGTTGGGATCAACAGACCTTCTTTTTCATCCTCATCTAGAGGTGTCTGGCCGTCAATGTACTCAAGATTCAGTCCCATAATGATTTTGGAAGTTCATACTTTAAGATTTCAGTTCGCTCCTCAATCGCCCGTAAAAGTCTCTCTTCAGAGACTTCCTGATCTTCAAGTTTCATAGTGTTTGATGTGCGAAGTACAATTCGTTTAGCTAGTTCTCGAGCTTTCTTATCTATATGTTTTTCGAGCGATTTCTCTTTTGGAACCAAACCATATACCAATTCCATGTCTAAAGCATTAGCGATCTCACGTAGTGATTTTATGGTTATTGCACCCTCTTTCTCTCTTAATTCAAGATCACTGAGACCTTGTTTGGATATCGATAATTTGTCTGCCAGCTGTTGCAAGGTCATTCCTAAGGCCGATCGAACAGCGCGAATCCACCCTGTAACTGGATTCGGGTACCTCAACACTTGGGATAAAAGCTCAATTCGCTTATCCAGTTGCTGGATCTGGAGTTTATTAGTTTTCATATTGTAAAGCAATAGATTGACAATTCTAGCAAGAATGTAAACATATATATTGACAAATTCAATATTATTGTCAATATATATGTTTAATTCGTTCGAAATAGCAAACTTGTTTGCAGTCAAATTTTACCAATTTCTGTACTCCTTACCTTCAGTACTTTTCGCTATCTGTAGACCTGGCTCCGCATCCTTTGATGAGAGGGAGGTATCTAAAAAAATTACGATTAGAACGATTATTTACACAGTCTTAACGATCTAATCCTATGTTAGGGTATTGTTCTTTTAAGACTAAAACTTGACATGTTTGTTTTTTTTATTATCTAAGTAAGGTGCTAGCGCACGACGTTAAATAAATAATCTCAAACACTCGACTATCTTATGAAAAAGATTAAATTTCTATAAATGGTTCTTTTCTTTGGAGTTGGCTCTCTGACAGCAGTCATCACCACTAATCTAATGGCAGATATTCCTCCTGATGGGTGCGGAACGGCTGGTAATTGTTACTACATTCCAGCAGGTTGTGGGCCTGGTGTTGGATGTAAATCTTACTTTTGTAGTTCTCCTGGTTGTCCAGAAAGTAATAATAGTCCTGGAGATGTGTGTTATAAATGTGTAGAGTAAAATCATACAAATAGTAATTAGTTTGTCAAAAGATTTTTTTAAATACTTACCCTTGTTGATACTACTTTCAATATCTGGTTATTTTGTAACTAGATACTTTATTACATTATATGCCGTCGAAAATGATGTTTTGTCACACGGGTCATTGAGTAAAGTGAATGACATTATTGTCATTGATGTAAACGGTAAGGGAAAAAAACTAGGTGAACTTTTTGGAGATTCAACTAAGCTGGGTTTCGTCTTATTAATTACTTCAACAGGATGTATTACTTGTCTAGATGATTTACCAGTTTGGAACTCATTACATTCCACTTACGGAGCCGAATATGAATTTATTGGGTTAGTTGATAATTCAGATCCTGCATTGTTTGTCAAATTTAATGAGAGAGGTAATTTTACATTTCCAGTTTATCAAATTGATAGACAGACCTTTTTGGATTTAAACATCCTACAACTTCCGACCTACTTTGTATTTGAAAAGAGGAATTCTACACCAATGATATATGACAAATACACAATTTCAGAGCTACTGGATCAATAATTGGATTGCAATTTTTGCTTTCTCGATAGCTTTTTCGGCATGTGATGCAACTAAGCATGAATCGAGAAATCTGTATTTCATCAGAGCACCAGAAGCTGTAGAACTTGATTTAAAGTTTGTTCTATCATTCGGTGTCGATTTTGATGATTCATTAAGTAATAGCAAACCGCTGAGTAGAATAAGCCAAATCCAGTTATCTGATAATAAATTGTTTGTATTGGATAGAGGTTTCAAAGAAGTGATTGTTTTTGATAATGACTCTGGCAACTGGAGTGGATTATCTTTCGGTAGTTATGGCAGAGGCCCCGGTGAGTTTATATTACCGTTGGCTATGGATATTAGCGATAACAAAATTTTCGTTTACGATTATGAATTACGTAATGTCAACATTTTCAATTCCAGTGGTGAACTGATCATGACGAATTACCTTCCAATATCTACAAAAGATATTATTGTTAAAGGGGACACTCTTTTTGCATCCCTTATGTCATCAAGATTTCATCACGCTTCATCTTTTTTAATTCAACGTGAAGGTGAAGAAATGCTAAAACTATATGATCATATCCCCCTAACTGCTACTGACTCGTTGTTTAATCCAGATGGCTTGGTGAATTGGATTGATAAACATGAGAGTGGTGATGTTGTAATAGGATCGGAGAGACCTGGTGTTTTTTATGTACAGAACTCAAATGAAGACTTTTCAGAAAAGGGATCTTACTTGATGAACTCGATAGAGGGACTGACAGAGATGGGTATTTACAATACACGAGCTTCTACAATCGGAATTGAAGTAGCAAATGGCCGGGTTTATTCAGTTGTTCAAAATCATCATTCCATCAAAATTAATCCAACTCCGATTGAAGGATACTATCTAGAGATTTTTTCTCTTTCTGGTGAACATCTGGGTTATGCTAAGTTACCTCATTCATGGATTAGTACGTTTACGGTCGATCCTACCGGAGATTATTTATACCTGGCGATAACTGATCCCTTCCCACAGATAATGAAGTACCGGATTCTGGGTTTACCCAACGACTAGTTTTGTAATCTTTTGTCAACTTATTGCTTTACAACTAAGCCCGAATTATCAACCTAATACTTGACTAAATTCAACAATTGGTTAATGCCGAGTAAACGTCCATTTGACTTCCACCGGAGTTTATCTTTATCGAAAATTAGGAGAAACAGCTGATTTTTGCCTACTGAACAGCCGATAATACCATGAAATACAATGGCATTCCGAAGGTGATGTTGAATGGGAAGGTCACTGCAAGCGCCATGGGCAGGTAAAGACCCGGATTCGCCTGGGGTACCGTGATTTTCATGGCTGCAGGAACCGCAATGTAGGACGCACTGGCAGCGAGTACCGCGAACATGAATTGGCTGGTCAGGTCAGTGATGATCAAGGTGCTGAGTAACCCAAAAACAACCCCGTTTATAATCGGAATCACAATGGCAAACACAAATGGGTACCATCCGAACTGGATCATGGCTTTGAGTTTACGTCCACTTTCGATTCCCATGTCGAGAAGAAAAATGGCCAGGAATCCGGCGAAAAGTTCGTTGGTGAAAGGTTTGATTCCCTCCGCCTGCTTCGAGTCGGCAAGCATCCCAATGATCAAACTTCCGAGAATCAAAAGCACACTTCCGTTGGTGAGAGAGTGCGAGATGATGTCGCGTTTCTTGATCTTTGGACCCGAATTGTCAGTTTTGTAGAGCTGAATCAGCATGAGTCCCGCGATAATTGCAGGTGCTTCCATCAAGGCCATAATCGCTACCATATAGCCACGCATGGTGAGTTCCATCGACTCGAGATAAGCCACTCCGGTGATGAACGTGACCGCACTGACCGACCCGTATGCTGCTGATATTGCTCCGGCATCGTACACCGACATGCGGCGCTTAAGCACAAAAAACGTGAATATCGGAATCAATAGCGACACCACGATTCCGAGTCCCATAGTACCCGCGATTTCGAGTGTGAACGACTCTGTTTTGAGTGCTTGTCCACCTTTGAATCCGATAGCAAAGAGGAGATACAACGAAATGAACTTTGATGAATTCGCCGGGATTTCAAGATCGCTTTTAACGTAAACCGCGATGATTCCCAGAATAAAGAAAAGCAGAGCTGGATTGCTCAGATTTTGGATCAGTAGATCAAGTTGCATGTGATGGGGTTAGTTGAAGT
>CAZDYD010000001.1:0-97797 GCA_964509715.1 uncultured Chitinophagales bacterium | reverse complement strand
TTATATAAAATAGATCGACTACCTGTGATTATGCCCTATCATTTCAGGGCATCAAATGAGTTACATACAGGAGATTTGGTGTATTATGGACCATGCCCAGAATTCTATGGAATAGGCGAGATCAAACAAATTGTAGATCATCTCTGTATAGTTGATTTCCATGGCACTGGTGAATTGGGATTACATAAAGATGCACTTGAAAAGAAATATCTCATTCCAATCCACAAACTCAACCTTTCTCACTTGCTCAAAGAGCGTTAGCCAGATAGTATATTAATCGCTCATGCACCTTGCACTGCTATATCGTTATAGCTTGTTAGCCAGATAGTATAAAATCTTTCCCCTTGTATTACCCTGCTACATCGCTATTGCTTGTTAGCCAGATAGTATAAAAATCTTTCCCCTTGTATTACCCTGCTACATCGCTATTGCTTGTTAGCCAGATAGTATAAAAATGATTCATTCCCCCATGGAATTTCCAAGGACGAGGTGCTTATGGAGAGACTGATAAAATTGATGTAGATTTTCTAGTGGAGATGATATTGATCGAGTGATTTCAGAAGATAGAGCGGTCATTCTGATTTTTCTTTGAATATCAGAAAGAGCAGTGCCGCTGCAAGCAGTCCCGGATAGAAAGGTTCGATGTTCAGTAAACTTTGTTCTCCATCCAGGCCAAAATGAGATGTCAAAAACCATGTAAAGCTAATTATTACAGGTATGGTCAACTGTATTACGACGCGTTCACTTCTGATACGTAACATGGGTAAATAGATCCCTACAACAGGTATAATCAATCCAGGGATCAGAATTGAACCTACAATATACCAGATGTCTATTACACTGGGAATCAACCAAACCAGGACGATACTTGCCAAAGCCGATACAGCTATACCCCATCGGGTAAGGGTAATAACATTTCCAGATGGTACCAGATGTTTGAACAAGTCCCGGCCAAGTGTTTGTCCTGAAATAAACAAAAAACTGTCGAGTGTGCTCATGATAGTTGCTAACAAGGCCAAAAAAAACAGTCCAGTCAAGCCAACGGGTAACACAGTAATAGCTATTTCGGGATAAACCAAAACTGGATTATCCAAGTCAGACAGATATACTACTCCGTACAGAGCTGTAGTCAATGTTAGCATATCGAACACAAACCACAATCCAACAGATGTCAGAATTCCATTTTTAGCGATTTTTTCATTTTTTGCAGCTGCTGCACGTTGATGGAACGAAGGATCGACAAAAGTCCACATTGCTATAAAAAACCACACAATGAGCCAGGTTATTGGTTGACCACCTGTTGGATCAGTACTTGTTTCGGGTAATTGGTTCCACATATCCAATGGATTACCCCATACTATCCAGGTAAATACGATAAGCATGAAAAATCCACCATACATCATAATCACTTGAAGCATATCTGTCCGAACCACCGCAGTAAATCCACCGAAGCCAACATACAGGGCAGAGAATCCAGCCACAAGAATAGCAATAATCAGGAAGGATCCTGTGCCCAGAAGAATTTGAGCCAATAGTGCTACCATCAGTATGTAGGGTGCAGGATTCGTAAGCAAAAAAATCAATACTGCTGAAACTTGGCCAGCTTTTTCACCGTAGCTGTTTCTCACAGCTTCTGGAATGGTCAGAGCCGGATTACGACGCACTTTTCCAGCAATGAAAATGGCAAAGAGTATAGCAAAGAAATAATACGGCAATCCCATTGCGATCCATTGGGACACACCATAGAGCCATGTAAATTCCCCAACACCAAGAATACCACCATACCAAGTCGAGACCAAAGTCGCAACGAAAGCCGGTAGTGTCAACTTGCGACCGGATAATAAAAAATGCTCCTCATGTTGGCTAGTTCGGTTTTTATAGAAGCTTAATCCGATAAGAACCAAAAAATATGATGAGATGAGTAAAATGTCGAACCAATGAAGTGTGAACATGGCACTCAGTAGCTTAAGCGGTCAAAAACCATAAGTAAAAGTATACCTTCCTCGTGAGTGAGCGACACTTGATTACCAGTCGCCCTATTTGACGATCCATCTCTTACACCATTCTGAAGGGATTCACTTTTTAATGGGAACTCAAGTCCGACAGTCGTAATTCCGCTAACAGTTCCGGATATCGGGAATAAAGAAACAATTGTGCCTGGACGAGTCACAAATGAGTAATGTTTCGGAAGAATTTTCATCCACCCCATTCGATCCATGAAAATAAGATCATCAAAATGAGGTTGATATCCAGCCATTACAGAAATGTTTTTTAGAGTCTGATCCAGTCGTTCTCCTGTTGCACCAAGCACAACAACATGAGATGCGTCTTTATTCCGGGCTAGATTCAGCGCTTTCTCAAGGTCATTGGTTTCCTGATCTGAATCCATGATTACTCTATCAGAAAATGTACCATAATCCGAAAAGCTATCCATATCCCCAACAATGAAATCAGGCGATAGACCATATTTGATACACGTCAAGGCGCCACCGTCGGCAGCGATCACCACATCGCAGCTGTTTCGGAAACTGTTTATCAGATCTTCGCCTGGATCCTCCCCATTTGCGATAATCAATATTTTTTTCGTCTGTTTCACTTCCATTGGTTCGTGTGTTCAGTTTTACACAGGCTAAAAGATCGCCTCCCGAACGTTCTTAAACAAGTGATGATGTATCCGTATATTAGCCCAAAAAGAAGAAATATGATTGATGCATTAATTTCAGACCTCAACCAGTTACAGTCACGAACAATCGGAGTGATTTCACATGTACGGCCCGATGCCGATTGTATTGGCTCGCAAGTGGCGCTATGCCGATGGCTGAAAGGACGGGGATTCAAGGCTTATGCTTTCAATGATGATGAGTTGTCTCCAACTATTGGTTGGTTGGCGGACCATTTTGCGGTAAAAAAAACTACAGTCAAGGGTGTTCGAGTATGCGATGCCTATATCTTTGTAGATGGTAATCATCCATTAAGGTTTGGTCGTGCGGGTGAGCTGGCCGCCTCATCGGGCAAGCCGCTGTATTTGATAGATCATCATCCAGATCCGGCCGATATTTATAATGTAAGTGTATCAGATGTAAAAGCGTCATCAACATGTGAGCTGGTATTTGGTTTATTTGAACGATACCCGGATGTGCTGGATGTTCAGAGTGCGGAGAGTCTTTATGCCGGGATCATGACCGATACAGGGTCATTTCGGTTCGATAGTGTAACAGCAAATACACACGCCGTAGTGGAGAAATTAATTCGATTGACGGGACTACAGACCGAACCGATCCACAGAAGGATCTATGATGGGAAGTCACAAGACCAAATTAAATTGTTGGCCAGTGTCTTGGGTACCATTGAACTTAGGTGTGATGGACAAATAGCCATACTTACCGTGACAAAGAAATTGTTGGCATCTCACAATGCAGGATATCATGATCTTGAGGGGATGGTAAACTATGGCTTAAGTATAACCGGAGTAAAGGCTGCGGTTTTGTTCTGCGAACTTTACGACAGAATAAAGCTGAGTTTCAGATCCGTTTCTCATGTTGATGTGAATATTTGGGCTAGATCATTCAACGGAGGGGGACATGTGAAAGCTTCCGGAGGGTGGTATGATGGAGATATGGAAAGCGCTGTGGAAGAAGTGCTCAAAGTAGGTCAGAATCTGCTGTGATAACAGATATTTGATAATTCCGTAATTTATAGAGTTAAACACAACGTATCGGCAACATTAAACGTTAGTTGAATTGGGTCGATGTTGTACAAAAGATGATTTAAACACTCAATTAAAAATTTGATGCCCTTGAAGAGAAGTAATCGTCGATATTGGAGAATACAATTCGTTGTACCAGCCATAATAGTTTCTATCGTTTTTATTGCTGGATGTCAAGATTCTGAAGAAAAGCCAGTTGAATCACGTGCGTCCAAATATCAGAATAGTTTGATAAATCCTCCAGGTTCACGTGAATATGATGCAGAAATGGATAACGAGATTCTGAGCAGTCGACAGAGTGCTATAACCCGGGCGGTTCAGAAAGCGAGTCCTGCGGTAGTAAGTATTTCCGTAACGGGTGTGAGACGTAGTGAAATAATGCAGGATCCATTTTTCAATTTCTTTTGGAATCCAGGAATAATGCAGGAATACACCAGTCTGGGATCAGGTTTTATCATCAGTCCCGATGGTCATGTGATCACGAATGAGCATGTTGTTGGGAGAAATTCAGTGAACATTCAGGTAGCATTGGGAGATGGACGAACATATGATGCAACGTTGATAGGACGTGATGAATATGCGGATTTAGCATTGATCAAGATAAACTCGGCTGATGAGCTTCCATATGTCGAATTCGGAAATTCAGATGATCTAATGGTCGGAGAATGGGCCATTGCTATGGGAAATCCATTCGGACTTTTTGAAGATGGACAACCCTCGGTGACGGTTGGAGTTATTAGTGCATTGAAGCGTGACTTCAGGCCAAATCCACAGGATCCAAGAGTGTACCTCAACATGATCCAGACAGACGCGGCTATTAACCGGGGTAACTCGGGTGGTCCGCTACTGAATAGTTATGGCGAAGTTATCGGTATAAATACATTTATTTACACAGGCGGAACCAGCTATGGATTTGTTGGACTTGGATTTGCCATACCAAGTAATACAGTAATTCGAATTCTGAATATGTTGGTGGAAAGTGGTGAAGTTCAGCTGGATTTTGATTCCGGTTTGGAGTGGACTCCAAATACCCGTGGACTTGCCATGCGTTACAGTCTGCCTACTATTCAAGGATTATTTGTAGTTAGTGTAAATCGTGATGGTCCGGCATTTGAGGCAGGGATACTTCCCGGAGACCTTATTTTACGCATTGGATATGAGCCAATTTACAGTGAAAATCATGCTTGGGCGCTACTCAGAGAATATAATGAGGGCGATGTGATGCGGATCGAACTACTACGAAATGGCCGGCGATATGAAACAGAAATGCAACTTCGAAAAAAAGTCGCAGATACTGTTAAATAATGTATCGAACATGATTATTTTTCATTGAGATTGCATATCTACGTAACTGCGTGTATTTTCAACCTTATTAATTGTCACCGTATACTTTTGCTAAGCAACCAAAATGAATCTAGAAAATCGTAACAAAATTATAGGCGTCGTACTGTGGGTCGTAATCGCTGGCCTGGCATATGTGCTATTTGATTCTATCTACACACCTTATCAGCAAATCGTTGAAGAGCGACGAGAAACACAACTGGTTCGTGAAAGAATGGAAGCTGTGAGAGACGCTCTCATTCAGTTCCAAAGAACCAATGAGAAGTTTCCAGCTGATCTGGATGAACTTGTGAACTTCCTGAAGTCAGATTCGCTGATGATCGCACGAGGAGACTCCTTGTACAGACGTCCGGCTCAGTTTCCTTATGATCCAGACAGATTCACATTCACTATAAGAGAATCAGGCAATCGTTTCGGTTATGCCCTAAACGACACCCTGCGTCCGCAAATCTATCTGTTGACAGACCCAGATAGTGATGACAGAATCGGAAGCTTGGAAAGAACCACCCTGCTTAATGCTGCCAATTGGGATTAAATCCCATGCAAGAGCCAACTGTTAATTTAGGTCTCTGTTTTTCCGATAGTCAGTTGTACTATGCGCTCAATGAGCCTGAATCGTCACTGACGTTACAGCGGATTGGTAAAATTGACTTTAATTTCAGTATTTCAAATGCCCTTCAGTCGGCAGACCTGGATTCACTCTCGGGTCTGCTCGACCGGGTTGACCGCATAGTGCGTGAGTACAAAGTATCTCATCTCAAATGCCTGTACCCGGCAACTCTCGAATGTTGGTCTACCCTACCCAAATCGGTTTACGATAACCCGTCTGAGCGAGAATCTTATCTAAGACTTTTGCTACACGGTAAACCACGACAATCCCTTGAGCCTTTTTGGTTTGACTTGAGTAACAGGGACTACAGATTCTTGTCGGTCCGCGATAAATCCCAAACTGTTGGGTATAAACAAATCGGTGACACCAGTTCATTTTCTGATTTGTGCAGTGATTTCGAACTTGGAATCAATTGGATCGACAGAACCGGACGACGTGACACTTTCATGATGCTGGGCTGTAATCGTGATCATGTTGTAATAAGCTCATATATCATGGGCAAGTTCAGAGCGGCCACATACATTAAGTTTAGATATTTAGAAGACCTGGCATTTCTGTGGTTACAGCATGCTGAAAATCTGAATTGGCTCCGAGGTGTGCATGATTGTGTATATTTCTATGGTGAGAAAGCTTTGGAGGTGTCCGAAGTATTGTACAATCATATCGATTCTGGAAGTAATCACATTAAATTGGATAATCTTTCGGATATGTATGTAAAAGCACCCGAAGAAACATATAGTTTTAATCTCGAAGAAGCTTTCCCAGCCATCATTTTAGCTCTATAGCATGAGAATTATTACCGGAACCCTCAAAGGGAGAAGACTAAAAGCCCCGACCAGCGGTGAAATCAGACCAACATCTGACCGTACTAAAGAGGGAATGTTCAATGTGATCAATGCCAGAAGATACTTTGACGATCTCGACGTACTTGATCTTTTCGGTGGATCTGGTAACCTTGGGTTTGAAGCGATATCACGTGGTGCTCGACATGCGACGTTTGTTGATAGTAACCGTGCATCAGTGAAGATTATTGAGGAAACCGCAAAACAGTTTAACATTGCAGATCAAATTGTTGCCATATTCAGTGAAGTCGATAGTTTCCTGAAACGATACTCAAAACCGTACGACTTGGTATTCGCAGATCCTCCATATGATTATCCCAAAATGGAAGAACTGATCGAACGGGTACTACATGGAGGCTGGCTGGCAGCCGACGGTTGGTTTTTACTTGAACATGATAAACGCCACAAATTTACCGATCATCCGAACTGTGTTTTTTCCAAGCCATATGGAAGAACAATCGTGACCATATTTACACTGCAGGAATCAGAGGACACAGAGTCTAATGACGAAGTTGACGTGGAGTAATGCTTCAATTGTTTGCGGCTTTTAGTAATTTAGTAGTGCACGCCTGGTTATAAATTAAAATTACATTCTATGACCGCTTTATATGCCGGATCCTTTGATCCTATAACCTACGGACATCTGGATATCCTGGAACGAGCGACACATCTTTTTAACAAGGTCTATATTACAATTGCTGTAAACAATCGAAAAAAAACCATTTTTACACCTGAGGAAAGACGTGACTTGATTCTGGAGTGTATTTCGGGTCAAGATTGGGCAACGAAAGTTGAAGTTGATATGTTCACAGGACTGCTGGTGCACCATGCTGAGCGACTGAACGTTAAAACCCTTGTCCGTGGTGTAAGGCAAATTTCTGATTTTGAATATGAGTTTCGAATGGCTCTCATGAACAGGAAATTATCGCCTAAGCTGGATACCATTTTTCTGATGCCACGTGAAGAGCTCACATTTGTTTCCGCCTCATTGGTCAAAGAGGTAGCCTATTGGGGTGGTGACCTAACTCATTTTGTTCCTGAAAATGTAGCCAAAGCTTTAGCAGCAGCAAAAGATCGCCTCTGATTCCCAAGAATCTCAACAGTTATTTCGCTAAATTCATCGACGGTAAGAGTCTTTTTTTCGACAATTATTAACATAAAATCAGTGTATAGGGGATAAAATTACCATGATTTCCAACAGAGCAAATTCACTTGCTGCGTCTGAAACGCTTAAAATCACAGCTTTGGCAAAGGAGATGAAAAGGGCCGGTAAATCAGTAGTATCGCTCAGTGCCGGTGAGCCCGACTTCAAAACCCCGGATCATATCTGCGAAGCCGCAATTCAGGCAATCCGTGATGGTCATCACGGTTATACCGTCAATGCTGGAACACCGGAACTGCGAGAGGCCATTTCAGCAAAATTGAAACGAGATAACGCATTATCTTACACACCAGACCAAATTATCGTATCCAATGGTGCAAAACAATCTGTTGGATTCACATTATTGGCGATACTTAATCCCGGTGATGAAGTTATAATTCCGGCACCATACTGGGTTTCATATCCTGAAATGGTAAAACTCGGTGACGGTGTGTCTGTTATCATCAGAACATCATTTGAAACCCATTTCAAATTAACCCCCGAGCAACTCGAGCAGGCCATAACCCCAAAAACAAAAGCACTCATCCTTTGCTCCCCTTCAAATCCAACGGGTAGCTGTTACACAAAAGATGAACTTAAAGCTTTGGCGGATGTCCTCCTGAAACACCCGAATGTGTATGTACTTTCCGATGAGATATATGAGTATATCACTTTTGATCAGGAGCACGTAAGTATAGGTCAGGCAGAACCCAAAATCTATCCTCAGCTTCTTTTAGTAAACGGCTTTTCAAAGGGATTTGCCATGACTGGATGGAGATTGGGATATCTCGCGGGTCCAATGGACGTAGTAAAGGCTGTTTCCAAAATACAAAGTCAGGAAACTTCTGCACCAAGCACCATTTCTCAAAAAGCTGGGGAAGTCGCTTACAATAGTCCACTTGATACGGTAATTGCAATGAAAGAATCGTTCAGGATTCGCCGCGATTACATGGTCGAAGCACTCAATAATATACCAGGACTTAGATGTTTTTCACCGGGTGGGGCATTTTACGTGTTTCCGGATATTTCGGAATATCTTGGTAAAAAATCACCTACCGGACAGACCATTGAAACATCAACAGATCTTGTGATGTATCTTTTGGAACATTTTGGTATTGCAACGGTACCCGGCGATGCATTTGGAGAACCAAATGGGATTAGATTGAGCTATGCTAATTCCATGGAGGAACTGAAAGATGCGGTCTCCAGACTTGAACAAGGCCTTAAATCGTTATCAAACTAAATCAGGTGGAAAAAAACACGATTTTGTTATTATAATAATACCCCGTAATGGGGTATTATTGTTTTAGAACCATGGATACCAAACAAAAAGCATATCAGGAAGCACTGGATCAGTTTTTACTGCTCTGGGGAGAAATGGGACCCGCCTGGGGTATTAATAAGACTATGGCCCAGATCCATGCCCTGCTTTATGCTGTCGACACACCGCTTGACACCGATTCGATCATGGAGCAACTGGATGTGAGTCGAGGTAATGCCAACATGAATCTCAGAAAACTGACAGAATGGAATCTGGTCAAAAAAACACAACTCGAAGGTAGCAGAAAAGAATACTTCACTGCTGAAAAGGACGTTTGGGTAATCGCCTCCATTATTATCCAGGAGAGACAGTACCGAGAACTGATGCCCGTGAAACAAAACCTTATCGAGTGTCTTGAATTGTTGCCCACCGATGGTGAGAATGCAGAAGAAGCTATCGTTTTTCGAGAAAGAATAGAAGATTTCGTAAAAGTACTCGATCTGTTCGAAGAGTTTTCTGCCGCTCTACTACCTTACGTAGAAAGTAAGAAACTTGGATCACTTAAAACATTATTGAGTCTGGCGAAAGCACAGGAATCTATATTTGAACGAATTAAAGGGAGTATTCAAGCATTGAAAGGCGACAGATCATGAACACTGTTGAAAAGGGCAAAATAGCTGAAGCTATGGCTTGTACATTTTTGGAAGAGAACGGGCTCACCATATTGGACCGAAACTACAGATTTTTGAAATCAGAGATCGATATCGTCGCACTACAGGCCGAAGAGATCGTATTCGTTGAAGTGCGTTCGAAAACACACACATTATTCGGGTATCCGGAAGCTACTGTAGATAAAAACAAGCAAAAATCGATTATTCAAGCAGCTGAAGCTTGGTTATATGAAAGAAGAATGGAAGGCGCCCGAATTCGTTTTGATGTTGTATCGGTAGTTACAGAATATAATCCTGGTCAACCTACACAGATTGAGCATTTCAGAAATGCTTTTTGGTATGGGTGATGTAGATAAAGTGGCTTTAATAAGCTATTTTTACGTTCTATGATCTCACCCAAAATGCCCAAACTCAATCCAATACTGAATCCACTTCGATGGAAGAAATCGGCCTTGCTATCTGTGCTGATTCTATTCCTCATCCTATGGTTTGGATTTTTTGATACCTACAGTTTGTGGTCCAGGCTCCAACTCGAAAGAGAAAAGAGGGATTTGATCAACCGAACTGAAATATTGGTTCAACAGACCGAACAACTGAAATTGAAAATTGAATTGTTACAGAACGACCCGGCTTTGTTGGAGAAGATAGCGCGCGAGGAGTATGGAATGCGCAGACCGGGCGAAACTGTTTATCGCATCAGAAATAAATAAAATTTGTTGGAGAAATTATGCTAACTATTGGTATCGATTTAGGCGGCACAAACATCAAAGGCGCTTTAGTTGACAAGAACAAGGGTATCATTCAAAAGTATTCAATCCCGACCGAAGCAGAATTAGGGAAAGACCATGTCATAGAGCAGGTTGCAAAAGTGATCAATATGGCAAAAGCTGATGCAACCAGCGTGCCGGTGGCAGCAGGAATTGGCTCACCTGGTATCATATCGTTTGATCGGACTACTGTGAGTCATCCACCAAATCTACCAGGATGGGTTCGTGAGAACCTGGCTGTCAAATTATTTGAGAAAACGGGAATCGAATGCTACGTTGACAACGATGCCAATTTAATGGCTTTGGGCTCAAGCTTTTTTGGTGTTGGCAGACCATACGACACGTTTATCATGATAACCTTAGGGACAGGTGTCGGGGGTGGAATTATCTACCAAAACAAGTTATTTCGTGGTGCTACTGGTGGAGCTGCCGAATTTGGCCATGTAATCATTAATTATGATGGTCCAGAGGACAACAGTCCGGCCAAAGGTGGAATAGAAGCGTATTTGGGACAGCGTTTTATGAGTCGAAGAGCCTGGGCTATCATCCAAAACCACCCGGATAATGAACTTTATAAACAATTTAAAGATAATTCGGATGCCCTCGAACCGTTGCATTTGTCTACCGAAGCCGAACGTGGTAACAACTTGGCCATTGAAATTTTGGAAGATGCCGGACACAAACTGGGTATTGCTATCGTGAATTACGTTCACGTTTTAGATATTCGAAAAGTGATCATCAGCGGTGGCGTTTCAAAGGCAGGAAAATGGATTCTGGAACCGGCAAAACAAATGGCCATGAGCAGAATGATAGAAACCTTCCGAGATGGATTCGAGATCATTCTGGAAACCATGGGGAATGATGCCGCTGTACTTGGTGCCGCAAGTTTGCCTTACGAATACACAACAGAATAATACTGCATGAACTTTTCTGAGCTGTCACGAACAGGCATTAGAATGGTGTTGGTCCTTGTACTGACCCTTTTCTTATGTCTTGACTCTGTGGCTCAGCAGGGAACAGCTCCATCGCCAGCTACGCAAGGCAGTAGTGAGCAGGTGAAATTTTCAGCTGCAGATTCACTTCGATTCAGAGTAAAAGGTACGAGGTCGGGCACACTATTCGGTAATGCCCGGGTTGAGCATACATCAGGACAACTTACCTCTGGTATTATCACACTGAACCTATCAGAGCATTTGATGAGTGCCCAAGCCCTGAATCCATCCGATACCTTATCACAACCCGTACTTAGACGTGGGGATGATGAGTTGAGAAGCGAACGAATCCTTTACAATTATAAAACGGAAAAAGGCAAGTTTGACGTTGCAAGGGTAAAAATGGATAAGGGGAGCATAACCGGCACCGAAGTCAAGCGAGTTGCCCCTCATGTGATTTTTATTCAGGATGCCATCTACTCAACGTGTACACTTGATCATCCCCATTACTATCTTCGTGCTTCCAGAATGAAAATCGTCGATGAAGATGAAGTATTTTTCACCAGGGTAAGGTTGTTCATTTTGGATATTCCATATCCCTTCGTCTTCCCATTTGGTTATCTACCCTCAAGATTGGAAAGAAATCGCTCCGGTTTACTTGAACCGACATACAGTTTTCAGGAACAAAGTCGCAGGGGTCTTGGACTGCAAAACCTTGGTTGGTTTCAATACATTAACGACCATTTGACCACAACGGTACAAGGTGATGTTTTTACTTCTGGCACGTACTTTATATCCAATAGAACGCAGTACAATTATTTTGGTAAGTACAGGGGATCCATTGGTCTGAGCTACTCACTCGATCGCGGGTTAGAGTCCACCGACCCTGATTTTTCCGAATCTGCACAACGTATGTTTTCATTGCAGCACAACCAGATCATATCACCCTATGCGTCTTTCAATGCCGATATTTCATTGCGTACGAGTCAGTTCTATAATCGAAATTCCTACAATATAGATGATCGTGCCAACACAAGTACAACCAGTAGAGTTGGATACAACTACAGGCAGCCTGAAGGAGCCTATACGTTCGGTTTGAACATTTCACAATCTCAAAATTTCAGAGATAACAGTGTGTCACTGCAGGGACCTTCCGGAAGCTTTTCAATAAAGCGCCAGACACCTTTTCAACCACAGGTCAGGCGACTGAATGCACGATGGTATGAAAGCATTTCATATGGTTACAGCAACAGGTTCAGCACCAGGTTTAATTTCAATCCGTTGTCTGACGCAGACCCGGATATCAACTGGTTGGATGCACTTCTTTCACCGGAAAAATATCGCCAAGCGACCGGTCGGGACGGTCACGTTGATTACGGTCTGACTCATGCAGCCGATGTTACGGCTCAGTTAATTCCAAGTGATTTTGCCAACCTAACAGCCGCATTCAGAATGAATGAATATTGGTATCCGGAGACTGTAGTCAAAAGATTTGACCCGGAATCGAACAGAGTGGTTACAGATATTGAAAAAGGGTTTGCAGCTGCTCGTGATTTTACTACCTCTTTGAGTCTTGGCACCACGTTGTATGGCATTTCAGACGCTAAGATCGGAAACTTAGAAGGTTTCCGTCATACAATGCGACCCAATATCAGTTACAATTACCGACCCGATTTTTCCTCTGATTTTTGGGGATATTATAGCCGGGTACAGTCAGATACATTAGGAAACACGCAACAGTACAGTCGATTTGAAAGAGGACTTTACGGAGGTCCTTCAGCTGGAGAACAACAGGCCTTAGCTTTCTCGCTTGACAATGTTTTTGAAACCAAGCAAGTTCGACGCGACTCAACAGGTGAAAAAAGAGAACAAATCATTCGTTTGATCGATAGTTTCAGGGCAAGTGTAGCATATAATTTTGCTGCAAATCAATTCAAACTCAGTGACTTGAACACATCTGCAAATACGAGCTTTGTAAAAGGAGTAAGTTTGAATGCCTCAGCGAACTTCAGCTTTTATGATACAGACTCTTTGGGCCGAAATATTCCAAAGTACCTATGGGACAATGGGAATGGCTATCTTCGACTTACCCGGTTTAGTGTCAGGGCCAGCACACAGTTTCGTTCAGGGGGTACCGGTTTGGTGGCACCTCCACATCAGCCATACTATCCTAGATATTACGATCCCTTTGACCAATCGGTGTTTCGCGCTTACAATTACATGTTCAACCAGGGACCTATCCAACCGATCAATGTACCTTGGTCATTTAATTTGAGTTTTGATTACAGTTGGCAGTATGTCAACCAAAACACATCCATAAAAACAGCGGTAATAAACGCCCAGAATATTCAATTTAGAATTACACCTGAATGGCAGGCATCAACATCTATAGGGTATGATTTTATCAGAAGTGAAGTTACACCTACCCGGTTTAGTATAACAAGAGACTTGCATTGCTGGAATTTGTCGTTTGAATGGAATCCATTTGGGGACTTCAAATATTTCATGTTTCGACTTACCGTTAAAGACTCTCAAATTCAGGGATTGTTCCAAAAACTACCTGGCTTGAACAACCTGGAACGTGGTAGTTCTCCAATCAACAGAGGCGGATACTACTAACCTTGTTGGAGAAATCAACTTATTAAGATTTTCAACTTCGTCCAACTATATAGGAAGCATGTTCGCGTTCATGTTATGCATAACGCTTATCAAATCCGTAATTTTCAATAAAATAAAAATAGTAATACGATATAAATTTGTTACTTTGTTTTAGTGGATACTGATTATGGATGAATAATTACACGATTTATGCATCTCCACAAAGGAAAGATGTGGGAGATATGCTTATATTGTTGAAATGACGATTTTAGCATAATAATCGTTGTATATGCCATTGAAACTAATTTTATTCGATTCTGTCGATGGGTGATCTAACACAAGACGAACTTCAAAAACAAGTTGATTTTGAGAGAGAGATGATTCCTCATCTTGACTCATTGTTCAACTTTGCTATTCGTCTGACCACCGATCCCATTGATGCAGAAGATCTTGTGCAAGACACGATCGTGAAGGCATTCCGATTTTTCGGCTCCTATGAAAAAGGTACAAATGCCAAGGCCTGGTTGTTTCGTATTCTTAAGAATTCATACATCAACAACTACCGCAAAAAGTCTAAGCAACCTCAGCAGGTAGATTATGATGAAATATCGACCTATTACGAAACGGTTCGTAGTGAACAGTCTGATACCACAGACATGGAAGATATTTATTATCGAGACAGACTTGACGATCAGGTGACCAGAGCTCTGCAGAGACTACCTGAAGATTTCAGAACCGTAGTTTTATTATGCGATGTTGAGGGCTTTACCTATGAAGAAATAGCAAATATGCTCGATGTCCCTATTGGAACAATACGATCAAGATTGCATCGTGGTAGAAATCTTCTCCGGGTCGAGTTAGAGGAATACGCCGATAAGCGCGGTTATTCGAAGGATTAGCAAACTCCCATTGCTGATCAAGATGCCATTACGACAATGACATCGTACATGCTATGAGTCCAGGCTGCGATACCGAACCCTCGGTAGATTAACAGTCCGTTCAGTGCCAAACCGAACAAAAACCGGAACATGAAAGAGGATAATGTAAATTGGTCTCCGAATGAACCAACATAATGTACGGCACTGAATAAAAGTGCAGCAATAATCATTGCCGCGGCTTGTTTCCATCCCTTATTGAATCCAAGCCAGCCCAATACTATAATCAAACCGTACACCAGAAGTACGCGAAATACCAACTCCTCGTACAATCCGGCACCTAATGACAGCGCGAGTTGCTGGAACTTTGTTAGTCCTGCGATTGAACTGTTCGCGTCGGCATTAAAAATGTATCCAACGAAACCAGAGATCAGAATCGCCAGAATAATGGCATAAAAAATGCTCTCAAGTATCATGTAAATGAAATACCGACCATAAATTTTCACGGGGTTGGTCCGCTCTTTGAAATAAATCACTATACCCATGATAAGTACAATGGCCGCAGTGAATTTCAGCGTGTTGAATCCCAGACTTGCAAAAATCCACTTGATCCAGATGTCGGTAGAGAGCCTGACGAACTGATCTGCATCCGGTTGACTGATCAGAATAAATACCTCATACATGATGAGTAAAGGCAGTGCGATCAAATAACTGTATGTTAAGCTACTGGTGAAGCTGAAATATGGTTTGAAAACTCTACCCAGTGCACTCATATGTCAAGATCTAATGATTACAGAATTGTTCGCAGACAAGTTGAATCCTAGTTTATCGAAAGCCGCGTGAGAAAGTTTCAATCCAGGTTCTACGGTTCGATCGTTTACCAGGACAAAAAATCCAATTCCGGTTGCGGGATTTTCTACATAAACTACGGCACCCAGTGGCAATTTATCATGTCCGGCTGTATAAGCTATGGGGTTATATAAGTCTCCATTCGATGTAGATCTACCTTTGTCCAGATCACTATAACGAGTTACTCGTGTCGTTTCGGACGAAGATACAGGAGAGGACGGTGCTGAACTGCTCACCCTGTAAGGATTTCTATAGATGATGTTTGGTGGTAGCAGTACCGAAATCGTCAGTCCTTGCTCGAGGTTTCGAATATCTATGTCGGGATTAAGTGCCGCGAGCTCCAACTCGGTCATTTCAAATCTGCGTAATATGTCGATCAGGCGCTCACCACGACGTATTTGGTAGCTGGTAAATTGTCCCTGTGGGGTAGTGGATGAAGTACTCGCAGCAACAGAAGGTAATCCCTGAGGCCGACGTACCATTAGCACCTGTCCAACAGTAAGGCGATCGCTCTGAAGCCGGTTCAATGCCCGAAGCTCAACCAATGAAATCTCGTGCTGTTCCGCAATTCTGATCAACGAGTCACCAGCCTTGACAATATAGTATGCCGATGAAGTTGAACTGTTGTTATCCACAGGAATGGAATTTACCTCAGTAATCGGAGTATCCGATGGCGTTGGGGTGGGAGCGATTTCCTGAATGTTTCTTCCATCAGAATAGATATTCAAGACCTGGCCAAGGTCAAGAAGATCGGATCTCAGATTGTTCCAGGAGCGAATATCGCTAACGGTTACACCATATCTTCTTGACAAACTAAATAGGGTTTCGCCTGCTTGAACCTGATGTCTTACCAATACTTTATCGTTATTACCTGTATTGTTTACAGGGATTGATTCAGGTTCAGTGGGTTGTGGAGTAACAGGTCTGGATGGTTGTTGTACAGGCTGGGAAGTCGTGGGACGTGATCCGACCGGTGGAGCAACAAATAGACGCTGACCTATATTGATCTGATTACCACGTAAATTGTTCCATGACCTAATCTCATCTACACTCACATCATACTGTCGAGAAATACTGAATAAGGTTTCTCCCTGACGTACCACATGGGTTCGTCTCTCCTGCGCATGAGCAGTTTCCACAAACAGAAATCCCATTATGAGCAATAGTGCTGATAATGCCACAGCAATTCGGGTAATACTTGATTTTGGTGTCATTTCAGAAATCAGATTAAAAGTCTAGCTCATCAATTGCTTGCCTTAGTTCTGAGGCAGCGTGATTATCATTTACATTTTGAGCAACTTTCAATCCGTTAGTGAGTATTTCCCGCGCTTCATCAATCCGGCTTGCACCAGCCAGCAGCATACCCAAATGGTAGTATGTGCCTACATAAGCGGGGTCGTGACGTACCAGCTCCTTATAAAGTTGCTCCGATGTATCAAAATCACCGATTTTTGAAAACTCCATTGCGAGTGCAAATCGTGTAAAACTATCATTCGGATCTTTTTCAAGAAAGCTTTGCAATAAACGAATCGTATTGTTGCTCATAGTGTAATTAATACCGAAATAACGAATGGATGCGTCGTTTATGATACACCGGGTTTATATCGTTCAAGTATTTCTTCGAGTGAATCTCCGCCAAATTTTTCGAGGAATGCATTTGCGATAACAGGTGCGATTACATTTTCGATCACGACAACGGCTCGAGGTAATGCACAAACATCGGAGCGTTCATATCGTGTGTCAACCGTTTCTTTTGAAACAATGTCGACGGTATCAATGGGGTGCAACATGGTTGGAATCGGCTTCATAACACCACGAACAATGATGGGCATTCCATTTGACATCCCTCCTTCAATTCCTCCGGCACGATTTGTTTTTCTAACAAAACGGTCATGATGGTAGGCAATCTCATCATGGACCTCAGAGCCGGGCAAAGATCCGACCTCGAAGCCCAATCCAATCTCAACGCCTTTCATGGCCTGTGTCCCCATGATAACCTGAGCCAGCAGACCGTCGAGTTTGCGATCCCAATGCACATAGCTACCAAGTCCGGGCGGTACCCCGGTAATTACAATTTCATAGACTCCACCAAGGGAGTTACCTTCTTTACGGCGCATTTTGATTTCATTGACCATTTGTTCCGAAAGCAACGGATCCAAACAACGTACCTCTGAAGCGTCGGCTGTCTGATACAAATGTTCTGCCCCCTTTTCAACCAATGGATCAGCGGCCGATCGAATCATGTTCCAGTTTTCGTAACCAACCGAACCAATGCGAAGGACATGTCCTCCGATCTCAATGCCAACTTGCTTTAGAAATTGGCGAGCGATGGCACCACATGCCACTCGAATTCCGGTCTCACGAGCACTTGATCGTTCGATAACCGGTCGGATATCGTCAAATCTGTATTTTTGCGTGCCGACCAGATCGGCATGACCCGGGCGAGGGATCGTAATTTTTTCTACATCCTTCCCATCGCCTTCTGTAGCCATGACGACAGGCCAATTTGCGGCATCCTTTAAGAATGCCCTGTTTTCCAATGACATCGCAATCGGTCCACCGGACGTTTTGCCGAATCGAATGCCAGATAGAAATTTAGGTACATCCTTTTCAAATGCCATTCTCCCGCCTCTCCCGTATCCTTCCTGGCGACGGGCCAGTTGTAATGCAATATCATCAACGGAAACGGGAACCCCGGCCGGCATCCCCTCAACGATTCCTGTTAATTCAGGTCCGTGGGACTCGCCTGATGTTAAATATCTGATCATAATCTTGTATTAATCCCTAACTGTAATAAACTACCCAAATTGCTGTATGAGTTTCTTCCAAACTCAATTCCAATACCCTTGTAACGGATGGCAACCCCAATCCCGAATCCAACGAGATCAAGTCTGCGATCGGTTTTCAGTTCTTCATGAAGATAATGATTGTATCCGATACGAAACTTGAAGCTTTCAGAAAATAAAAACTCTCCTCCTACAGCCATATGACGGGCCAGGTTTGTGAAAAATGCCGGAGTTGATTCGTCCCCGGGACTTCGCATCTCCCATTGGTGCAGATGATGAGCAGTAAATGTGAGTCGTAGAGGCAGATACATCAGTTTACGTGTTACACCCAACCGCAGGTCGAATGGGAGGTTTTCCTGAATACCATTGAATGTTGAAAGCTGACGACCGAGATTAACGAAGGATAGTCCGACAGAAAAGTCCTGTTCGTCGGCCTTATATAGTACTCCTCCCGAAAATCCGACGCCAGTCGATTGATAGATGTCATATGAGCTATGTATGATATCAGCGGCCAGTGCATATTGAAAGATGTCCGCGAAATTTCTGGAAACGGCGAGTTTAAAGGCGACATCAGTTGCAGAGAAGGCCCCCCGATCTAATCCATATTCATCGATTTGTTCCATTTCGCCGTAATTCACGAAACGGAGTCCTGCCCCGATGGTGCCAATGACAGGATGATGCCAAGCTCCTGAGATGAATCCCATATTCGATTCGGATAAAATTCTTGCCATCGATATTGAGATTTTGCCCGAGGCACTCGAATCAAGAAACGCAGGATTAAGGTGCATCTGAGATGGATCTGCATGGATAACAGAAACGGGCACCCCACCCTGAGACGCAGCCATAGCCGAGACGGGTACGTTCAGGAAACGATACGTTGCTTTTTGGCCATACTGTGCCGTAGCATCAGATATGCCGAAAATCACAATAAAAATAGTCAGAAGCGAGTATTTCACCTGAACCGCGTTAGGATTGTCATCAGATTAGAGGTAAATTTCGTATCAAAAATATAGGGAATTTTGACTTACTAAAAACTCATTCTTACGTAAGCAGGATTATCTTAAAGTAACCCGAATTGCATGCAGTTATTTCTGGAGTTAGGCCGTTACAGCCGTTTACTTTATGAGGCCATTCGGTCAATGACCGAGTTTAAAACCTATCGGAAGAACTTGTTCGCCGAAATGGTAAAGACTGGTTACGATTCACTAGGAATTGTCGCTTTGGCCGGGTTTTTTACAGGCGCAGTACTCACTATTCAGACGTCGTATCAATTCGTTTCTGCACTTATACCCAAATCGACCATTGGTGCAATCACCTCGCAGTCGTTGATCATTGAGTTGGCTGCCGTAATCAGTGGACTTGTGCTTGCTGGTCGTGTTGGAGCTCGAATAGCTACCGAACTTGGCACCATGAGAGTTAGTGAGCAGATAGATGCTTTGGAATCTATGGGATTTAACTCTGTCACTTTTCTGGTGATTCCCAGAGTCATTGCCGGGATTATGATGTTCCCAATTATTTATATCACGGCTGTGATCAGCGGAATATTTGGTGGAATTCTCGCTGGACTCATGACCAATGCCCTGACAGTTTATGAATTTATGGAAGGTGCCAGGCTGTATTTTTTCCCGTGGGATGTCGCCTTTGGCATGATCAAATCCTTCGTTTTCGGCTTTGTAATTACATCGATTTCCTGTTATAAAGGCTATTATGCGACTGGAGGCGCTGAAGGTGTTGGCGATGCAACGACTCGGGCAACGGTATTGAGCTGTATCTACGTGCTTCTTTCAAGTTTTCTTTTGGCCGCAATCCTACTCTGACCATGATCGAAGTAAAAAATCTTACAAAAAGATTCGGAAACAACCTCATTTGGGAGGATGTCAACCTTGTTGTTCCAGATGGAGAAACCCTGGCAGTGATCGGCAAATCCGGGTCTGGGAAGTCGGTTTTACTTAAGCATTTGAATGCGCTGTTGTACCCAGATGCCGGTGAGGTACTTATCGATGGGAAAAACATTTTTGATCTTTCGTACGTTGATTTGAGATTGGTAAGACAGCGATTTGGGGTGTTATTCCAGGGGGCTGCATTGTTTGACTCAATATCTGCCTATGAGAATGTTGCATTTCCACTAAGATATTTTACTAAGATGTCAGAAAAAGACATACATCAGCGTGTTATGAGTTGTCTGGAAATGGTCAACCTTGCGACCATCGGAAATAAATCGACAGCCGATCTATCGGGGGGTATGAAAAAACGGGTTGGATTGGCCCGTGCCATTGTTCTGCAACCGGATTATCTGCTGTATGATGAACCAACGTCAGGGCTCGATCCTGAAACTTCAGACGAGATAAACGATCTGATCATACATATGAGCCAAAATTTATCTATCACTTCTGTTGTGATCTCGCACGATATGCACAGTGTGTTGAAAGTTGCGAAGAATGTAGCGTTTATTGACGAACAAAAGCTTAGCTGGTATGGAACTATTGATGATTTGAGAAAATCAGACCATCAAAGACTGTGTGAGTTTACCCGCGCCAGCGAGTATCAGATTTAAAAAATTGGAGAGCAAATTTTGAGAGTAACGAACGAACTAAAAATTGGGATGACGGTGGTAATTGCCGTCATAATTGGATTCATCGGGTTTCGGATAATGAAAGATGTCCCCCTGCTAAGACAGGGAGATGTCATATTTACTGTGTATGATCGGGTAGATGGGCTATCGGTGGGAACTCCGGTAACTCTGAGAGGTATAAAAATCGGTTCTGTGCAACGCCTGACACTTTTGCCCAGCGATAGTGTGTTGGTTGCACTCAATATCAATACACTTGACGGACTACCGATGGGTTCAAAAGCTTACATAAAGTCTGTTGATTTACTTGGTACTAAAGGGGTGGAAGTTGTTCGTGGTCCGGGTCCCGGCTTAATACAACATGGGGATTTCATGACAGGAATCTTTGACGAGGGACTGATGGGACAACTTGCTGCTCGCGGATCAGATATTTCGAACAATGTGAACCAATCTACTGAACGTATTAATATTCTGCTTTCAGAGTTACAATCTATCATGCAGGAAGGTGGTAAAGAAGACATCAATAAGACCTTGAACAATCTGAACTCGACGACCTCCCAGATCGATGCACTATTAAACGAAACGAACGACGATCTCAAGAAAAGCATATCAAGTCTGCGTCGATCCATAGAAAATGTTGAGACTCTTACAGCCGATGAAGAAGGAAACATCAAGAATATGTTGGCAAACCTGGAAGCAAGTAGTGCCGAAATCGAAGGAATCTCAACCAATTTAAAAGTGATCACAACAGATTTGTCGGATATTCTTCGAAAGATTAACCAGGGCGAGGGGACACTTGGACTTATGGTTAACGATCCGAATCTCTATCACAATCTCGATACACTTGCGATCAATCTGAATGTGTTTCTGGAGCAGATGAATGAAAACCCGCGACACTATCTGAGGCATCTACGCTTGATCAGAATTTTTTAGGGCATCAAAATCACCCTAAAACACGATTTCAATTACATAAGCGAGTCATTCTTTTGAGTTTGGTCGAATTGCGTCGTATATTACGAGGCTAAATCTCTAACTATGCGTAGTGAACGAGCTACGTAAACATGAATCAAGTTATAGGAATAACCAAATGGGTTTGATGGAAAGACTGAGAAACAGTACAAAGGTAATCTTTTGGGTGCTGATTCTCGCATTCGGCCTTCTCTGGGGTCTTGCTGACACAGGGGCTATTGATGCAGTGATGCTGGGTCCGCGTTCTTTGGCGGAAGTTAATGGACAACCCATTACAGCCGAAGAGTATAATGCCCGTGTGAATTTATATACTCAGCGATATCAAGAGCAAACCGGACAGGCGCCGACACTTGAAATGCGCGCTTATTATGAAGAAATGGCCTGGGAAGAATTGATTCTTGAAAGAATCATTGATTCTGAGATGGAGAAACTCGGTATTCAGGTAACTGATCAGGAACTTGTTGAATTGATTACCGGTGCGAATCCTCACCCAATGGTTGCTCAATTCTTTACCCGTGAGGACGGATCGATAGACCGCCTCGCATTGCAGGCAGCTATTGAGGCTCCGGAAAACACACCGATATGGATCAATATCGAAGCTCAATTGCGTGACCAACGATCACGAGAAAAACTCAATGCGTACATTGAGTCCTCATTAAGGGTTAGCGACAGTGAAATCGAGCAGGAATTCATCCGTGAGAACTCACTTGCTACCTTCAGCTATGTTCGATTCCCTTATTCTGCAGTTGATGAATCAGAAATCACCATCAGTGATTCTGAAATTCGTAGCTATTATCGTTCAAACTCAGACAAATTCAAGCAGGACCAATCCTGGAGATTTGAATTTGTAGAGTTTTCAAAGCTTCCGACTGCAGCAGATACTTCACGAACCATGTCTGAAGTTGTAAGCATAGCTGCTGAACTTGCAGAAGCCGAGAATGATTCATTGTTCATTACTTCACTATTTTCGGATGCCCCATTTTACGGTGGATGGTTGAATCCATCTGAGGTCAATTGGTATCTGGCTGATGTTGTTTCGATCAATGATGGCGAAGTTACGTCGCCGGTTCGTCATGACGGATTGGTTTCAGTTGCTAAAAGGACAGAATCTCGTCGCGGTCAGAACACCTACACTCGTGTGCGTCAAATCCGTTTAAACTTCAATGACTCGAACAAAGATGAAATTCTTGCACAAGCACGTGACATCATCTCACGTGTGAACGCCGGAGAATCATTTTCAGGTATAGCGCGTATCAATTCGAATGATGCTACTGCTGCACGTGGTGGTGAGCTCGGATATGTTGAGCGTGACGATCTCCCAGAGGCAGTCCGTAACACAGTTTTCAATGCCAGAGTCGGTTCATTGACTGCACCATTGGAAGTTGGTAACAGTTATCTGATTTATCAGATCGTTGACAGATCAAACACTGAGGTACGTCTTGCACAATTCGCTCGTCGCATCGAAGCTGATGGTGGCGAGACCATTCGCCGTCAACTTGATGAAGCGGTTGATTTCAGAGAGTATGCCGAGTTGGATGGATTTGCGCAAGAGGCAGAGCGCAGAAATCTTATCGTAACCAGTGGATTCGCGACAAAGGATGTTCCATTTATTACCGGTGTTGGTCAAAGCCGTGTTCTGCTTCAAGAACTTGCAAAAATTACCCGTGCAAATACCATCACACAACCTATTGAACTCGATGACCGAATTCTTGTTGTTCGTGTGACTGAGGTCGTTGCCGCCGGTACTCGTCCACTTGATGAAGTTCGCGCACAGATCGAAACCACACTCAGAACTCAAAAACGACGTGAGATCACCGTCAGCCGTGTGCGTTCACTCCTGTCGAACAACCCATCCCTTGAGGCACTTGCATCCGCTGATAGCAAAGAAGTTCAGGTTGCATCCAATATCCGTAAAGCAGTAAATACTGTTCCGGGTGCCGGACGTGAACCAGCACTTGTGGGTGCAGCTTTCGGAATCGAAACGGACAAGGTTTCAGGTGTTGTTGAGGGTGATAATGCCGCCTTTGTGATATTGGTAACGGAAAGAATCGAAGCCGACCTGAGTGGTATCACACCATCTTATCGTCAGCAAACCCGTCAGAGACTCTCACAGACCAAGACTCAGGCTTTCCAGGAAGTATGGCTTGACAGACTCAAGGAGCAGGCCGAAATCAAGGATTACAGACGTTTCTACAATATGTAATCTGATAGCGAATACTACGTTATTCAAAGGCAGGGTCTCTTTTAGATCCTGCCTTTTTTTATGTTTATCAGTCTCAAAACCGTTAAATTTGTAGCGTAATCGTTGCTTAATTACATTTATTATTCCCTTTCAAACGTGAAAAAACACGAGCCGAAATTTACCAAAGATGATGAAAAATGGATGAGGATGGCGCTTCGCCTGGCCGAAAAAGGACGTGGATATGTGAGTCCAAATCCGCTGGTTGGTTGTGTGATCATTTCATCGAATGGTATTTTGCTGGCGAAGGGATATCACGAGCGCTATGGACTGGATCATGCTGAAATCAATGCGCTGAAAAAAATCCGAAATGAAAACGAGCTCATTGATGCTACTGTCTATGTGACTCTGGAGCCTTGTTCTCATTATGGCAAAACACCCCCATGCGCATTAAAACTTTCAGAACTACCCATTAAACGTGTAGTAGTGGCTACTGAGGATCCTAACCCCAAAGTCTCGGGAAAAGGCATTCACATGTTGCGAACCAACCAAATTCAGGTTGATGTGGGATTGTTCGAAACAGAAGCCCAAAAGCAGAATGAATTCTTTTTTCACCATATTACAACAAGACGCCCATTTGTAACACTCAAATTGGCACAAACCCTTGATGGTTACTCAACGGCTTTAAACGGTGACTCTCAATGGATCACTTGTGAAGAATCAAGAAAAAAAGTACATCAATTACGTAGTGTTTACGACGCTGTGATGATTGGCAGGTATACTGCCATATTTGATAATCCCCGATTAACGGTCAGGCATGTCGAAGGTCGGCAACCACACCGAATCGTGATTGATGGACCAGGTGAACTTCCAGAACATCTCAATTTATTTAATGATCAATACACCAGTAAAACCATTAGGGTGACGTACAACAGGGATCTAAAGCGCACTGATGACGATATCCTTGCTCTGATCGGATCTGGTTCAAAACCCGAAAATTTGATCACTGTAACACAGCAGGATGGTCATGCTGATCTGGATCTGGCTCTTGCAAAGTTGGGGGAAATGGGTATTTCATCCATACTTGTCGAGAGTGGAGGATCATTGTCTACAGCTTTGCTAAAGCAAAAACTGGTCGATAAAGTACATATCTTTATTGCACCAAAAATGTTAGGTGGTGGTAAGCGTTCAGTACTTGGACTTGGTATTGAGCGGATGCAGGAAATTCAGGAATTTCGTCACAGCACCTGGGAAAAAAGTGGTGACGACATTCTATTTACAGGCTATTTATAATAACAGGATGATTTATGTTTACAGGTATTATTGAGAAACTTGGCACGGTTGAAAAAGTTGAACAGATTGGCGATGGAATCAAGGTTACGTACCGGGCACCATTTGCAAAAGAGCTTGCAGTAGATGATAGTGTAAGTGTAAATGGGGTATGTCAAACTGTAATTGCCTGTGATGAAACCTCCTTCACCACTCAGCTGGTCGAAGAGACTTTGCGGAAAACAAATTTTTGGGGAATCGCTGTTGGACAAAAGGCAAATCTGGAGAGATCTTTAACCCTGAATCAGCGATTGGATGGGCACATAGTACAGGGTCATGTAGATACTACCGCTCAAGTGCTGGCAATTGAAAAAGAAGATACAGGATGGTTATTCACCATTGCAATACCTGAAGAATTTCGCGATTACATAGTAGGTCGTGGGAGTATAGCCATAAATGGTATCAGTCTGACAGTAGCCAGAGATGAAGATACTGCGTTGGTTGTCGCAATCATCCCCTACACGTATGAGTACACCAATATGCATGAACTTCGCGTAGGTGACTTGGTAAATCTTGAGTTTGACATTCTGGGTAAATATGTACTAAAACACCTCAAGAACCGGGCGGACTAACTGGTAGTACTATGCGAAATGTTGTGCCGGATCCCGGGGTTGATTTTGCCACATATACCTTCCCTTTGTGGTAATCCTGAATGATTCTACGAGTCAAACTGAGTCCAAGTCCCCAACCTCTTTTTTTAGTAGAAAAACCGGGAGTGAACACTTCGTTGAAATATTTCTTCTCGATTCCGCGTCCCGTATCCTCTATTTCAATGACAACATTTAGTTGATCGCTGAAACAACGTATCTCAACAAATGCATTGCTCTGAGGTGATTCAATTGCGTCAATGGCATTTTTCATCAGGTTTTCGATGGCCCAGGAAAACAAGTCAGGATTAAGGCTTGCCTTCAAACTTGTATCGATTTCTCTTCTTATCTCCACATTTTTACTGAATCTTGGAAGTCGGCGTTCGATATAATCTACCACGTTGTTCAACAGAGGATCTAAGCGCTGCACACTGAATTCAGATCCGGAGCCAATTTTATTGAATCGCTCGGCCACATTCTGAAGTCGTTTCACATCCTCTTCCAGTTCGTGTAAGATATTTGATGTTTCTGGATCCCGAATATCGGCTTTTAATAGTTCTATCCATCCAAACATACTCGATAATGGGGTTCCGAGTTGATGTGCTGCCTCTTTTGCCATACCAACCCAAAGATTTGACTGTTCAGTACGTCGCAGATTTGAAATGTTAAGATAGATCAGCCCCAAAAATAATGTAAGCAGACTAAATTGAACATATGGAAAAAACTTAAGGCTCTGTGCCACGGCACTTTGTCCATAGTACACGTAATTGGCAGAATAAGTGCCGTCAGCATTCAAAACCGGTATCTCAATGGGCTGGTTTATACTTGAGAATGCTGCGACGGTTGATGGGGTTGCATCTGCTTCGTCGATATCTTTATAGATGATGATATTTCCGTTTTCATCGGTAGCTATAGATGGAATTCTGAATCGGTTGTTGATGATCAATTCACTGGCAATGAAATCGAGTCCGGCGTTGGTAAGATCGGATTTGGCGATATCAATAGTCCTTCTGTACCTGCGTAGTTCAGCCGGAGTAATTGAATTATTGTTTTCGAGATCCCGAAGAAGTTCATCGAGCATTTGCTGGGTGTCAGGATACAGATCTCTATTGGTGTATTCAATTGCTTTGGCCCATAGCTCAACCCCGGAACGTTCCTGATCCAAAATGCTATTAAGAACAAATTGCGTGTACAGAAACGACGATATCGCAATCAATCCGAGTATGATGATTGAAGCAACTTTGCGTTGATTACTCAAAAAGAAGATTTTCATTGGACGTGCAGGCTTGAAAGTGAACGGACTATAAAGTTGCAATGTACCAAAATCGAATCTTCATATAAAAGAAAAAGCCGGACTAACTGCCCGGCTTTATTCAAAATGAAGAAAATAATGCAAGATGCATCACTGAATTTCAGGATCAGGCACTTGCTTTTCTTTTTTCGTAAATAGGTGCTGCATTTTCATCGATTGTTTCACGAGTAATAACACAACGTTCGATATTGTTCGATGATGGGAGATTAAACATGATATCTAGCATCGCTTTTTCAAGGATGGATTTGAGTCCTCGAGCCCCTGTTTTGCGTTGTCTGGCTTTATGGACTACGGATTTGAGAGCCTCTTCTTCAAATTCAAGCGACACATTTTCCATTCTGAAAAGACGCTGATACTGCTTGATCAGCGCATTTTTGGGTTTTACTAAAATATCGATCATGGCTTTATCGTCGAGCTCATGTAATCCAGTGATAACAGGTAGTCGGCCGATCATTTCCGGAATCAGACCAAATCGTTGGAGGTCGCCTGGTTCTACGTGTAAGAAAATTTCGGGGTCGTTTTTATCGTAGCGGACAATCTTGTCAGAGTGAAATCCAATATTTGAAGTCGACATCCGTCGTGCAACGATTTCGGAAAGACCATCAAAGGCACCACCACAAATGAACAAAATATTCTTTGTGTTGATCTGAATGAAACTTTGTTCCGGATGTTTTCTTCCACCTTTTGGTGGTACGTTAGCGACAGTGCCTTCCAGAATTTTCAGTAAGGCCTGTTGTACACCTTCCCCACTCACATCTCTGGTAATGGATGCATTGTCGCCTTTACGTGCAATTTTGTCGATTTCGTCGATGTAGATTATCCCACGTTCGGCACGTTCAACATTATAGTCTGCGGCCTGAAGTAAACTTGTAAGAATACTTTCGACATCCTCCCCGACGTAGCCGGCTTCGGTGAGTGCTGTAGCATCGGTGATACAAAATGGAACATCGATAATTCGTGCCAGAGTACGGGCGAGCAATGTTTTACCACTACCTGTAGGTCCGAGCAGTAGGATGTTGCTTTTCTCAATGTCGATATCCTCGCCTGACTCATCTGCCACAGAATCAGCGCTTATCCGTTTGTAGTGATTATACACTGAAACGGAGAGGGCTTTTTTTGCAGCTTCTTGACCAATTACATATTCGTCGAGCTTTTGACAGATCTCAACTGGTTTTAAAACTGGTTTGTAATTAGCTGCTCGTTTCGTTGATCGGTTTGCCAGATCGCTCTTTACAATACCCGATGCATCGGTAACACAATAATCACAAATGTAAACGTTTGGGCCTGCAACCATACTGTTGACTTCGTTGCTGGTCCGCCCACAAAATGAACAGTGGATTTTGCTTTTATTTCGATCGCTCATCTAACCGATCTCCTGGTCGGGGAATTAAATTAAAATCTTTTCAGTAATCTGATTGAAATCACTCAGATTTGGCTGGTCTGACAGAACGCTGTAATACTTTATCGACCAGACCGTATTCTTTTGCCTCTTCAGCTGTCATCCATCGGTTCCTGTCGGAATCATCAATGATTTGTTCCAATGATTTTCCGGAATGATCGGCGATAATTTGACTGAGGCTTTTCTTGAGTCGAAGAATTTCACGAGCTTCAATTTCTATATCGCTGGCTTGCCCTTGAACTCCACCAAGTGGTTGGTGTATCATAACTCTTGAGTTAGGTAGTACGGCACGCTTACCGTTGGCTCCTGCAGTAAGAAGCACAGCACCCATCGAAGCTGCCATACCAATACATGTAGTAGCGACATCGCATTTGATATACTGCATGGTATCGTAGATTGCCATACCTGAACTTACAACACCACCTGGACTGTTGATGTAGAGGTTAATGTCTTTTTCCGGGTCCTCAGACTCTAGAAACAATAACTGGGCAACAATAGCTGAAGCTACGACATCATTGATCGGAGATCCGAGAATAATGATGCGATCTTTGAGCAGACGGGAGTATATGTCATAAGCTCTCTCGCCCCGACTGGTGGTTTCAATAACCATTGGGATGAGATTGTTGACGATCTCGTTGGATTCACCTGAGATGGTCATGTCGTACAAAGGTTGCTTCATCATACTGTCAAAATTATTTGTTGCGGTTTTGGAATGCTTCTTTGTCAAGTTCTTTTACTTGAACATCGTTCGTTAACTTATCAAAGAGCTTCTGGGATCGCAAGTTTTGTCGAAGATTTTCGATCTGATCTGTTGAAGATGCATAAAATTGTTTGATCATGTCAACAGTAAGACCGTATTTGGCTGCTTCTTCTTCCATGAAACGGTCAACATCCTGAGGAGTTATGTCGATTTCAGGATTTACTTCGGCAAGCTTGTCCTGGATGAACATCCACTTAGTCTCTTTTTGTGCACGTTCAAAAGAAGATGCTTTGAAATCGTCGTAATCGAAGCCTTCGGGAAGTTTTCCGCCCGCGCGACGTTTGTAATCCTCTACATAAGAGCCAATGACCATGTCAACAACAGATTCCGGGACTTCGAATTGGTGTGCTTCCACAAGTGCATCAGCGATTTCCTCTTTCATGAAATCCAGGGAGGTTTTGTCAAAATACGCTTGAATCTGGCTTTTCAGGAAGCTACGATATTCTTCTTCAGTCGTTGCTTCACCGCGAGAAGCATCCTTGAAAAACTCTTCGTTCAACTCAGCGGGAGTTGATTTTTTGTGGGATTTGACGGTCAGTTTGTAGCTGTGACTGTGATCGCCATGTGCGATGGTTACATCGACAGTATCACCGATTTTTTTACCAACTACGGCGTTACGAATTTCAGCGTTATCAGGTTCACTGAGATCAAATTCTTGTCCCTCTTCTACATGAGTTTCGTGTCCGTGGTCGTCAAGAGGCTGTATATCAGCCGTGATTTTGGAATTTTCCTCAATTGCGTCGTCAGAATCCGCAAATTGTCCACGTCTGATGCGAGCATGTTCAATTTCTTTATCCACTTCTTCATCGGTCACATCGTGAACAAGTTTATCTACGGTAATAGAGCTGGTCGGGATAAGCTCGAACTCAGGTTTGATACCGATCTGGTATTTAACCTCAAGCAGGTCATTTTCCCACTTCATTTCTGTGATCTTGGGCTCTCCTACCGGTTTGTACTCAGGGTAGATCTTGTCGCGAAAAACTTCCTGAACATAATTATTGATCTCTTCGGCCTCAACTTCCGTTCCAAAACGCTTTCTAATCAAACCCATCGGTGCAGTTCCAATACGGAATCCGGGAATGTTTGCCTTTTTTCTGATGTCTTTGAGTGCTTTTTCGAAATTTGGAGTGAGATCGTCTCTGGTGGCTGTAAGTACAATCTCTTTGTCGACAGAGTTTAATGAGTTAACCGTTATATTCACGATTGTGGGTTTTTTTAATAATAAAAAGGAGCCATCGGCTCCTGTTGGATTCTGTTAATTGGTGCGAGAGAGGGGACTCGAACCCCTACACCGGTTAAGGCACCAGATCCTAAATCTGGCGTGTCTACCAATTTCACCACTCTCGCTACAGGCGGCTTAGGGCCTTAAATAGCTTAATAAATTACGATATTTATTTAATAAATTCAACACTGAGCCATACAGTGAAATGATCAAATACGTAATGGAGGTCTATATGATTCAACACTATTTTGTTTATATAACTTGTAAAGACAAAAATGAAGCCATTTCCATTGGCAGAAAGCTGCTTGAGGATCGCCTTGCCGCCTGTGTAAACCTACTGCATGGGATGGAGTCGATGTATCATTGGAATGATGAGATAGAGACAGCTACCGAAGTGGTTTTATTGGTGAAAACAACTCAAAGTCAGCTTATTTCAGTTACAGATACGGTCAAAAAATTACATTCGTATTCAACACCCTGTATCGCTGCCATTAAAGTTGATCATTTGAATGCTGATTATGGTACTTGGTTGTTAGACAATCTGAATACGTATTAATTTATTGTATATTCAGCGTGATATCTTAGTCTCGAGTTAACTTTTTATGTTTTTGTCAATAATGAATGTCTGATCGAGGTAATCTGTGCCGTACGCTTTTATTTTAAATCCATCAGCGAACAGAAAAAGGGCCAAAGACGCCGAACTCTGGTTGAGGTCACACGTTGAAAGTTTTTGGCCAGGCTCCGAGATATTCGTCACAACAAGCAAAGCAGACATTTCTCGTGCAGTGAACGAAGCTATATCCCGTTTCGATACTGTGATAGCCTGTGGTGGAGATGGCACGGTAAACGAAGTTTTTTCAAGAAGTGTGGAGTTGATTCAAGCTCAACAATTACTCACATTAGGGGTATTACCTATGGGCTCAGGCAATGATTTTGCCAAGTCCGTGGGATTGTCAACAGATCCACGTGTTGCTATACATCAGCTACGTGAGGCCCTTCCTACCCCAATCGATTATGTGTCCTATAGCACTAATCTTGGATCTGGCTTTATGTTCAATACGATGAATATTGGTCTTGGTGGACAGATAAATTTTGAGGCGAGCAAGGTTCAATGGCTGAAGGGTCCGTTGATCTATATTTATGCTGCATTGAAATCCCTAATGCATGTGGTTCCAGTTGATGTGGATCTTGAACTGGGCGAGATCAATACCAATGAACGTATGGTAATGATTTCGATTGCGAACGGTGCAGTAGAAGGCGGGAATTTCAAGGTCGCTCCCCAAGCGACAAACAGGGACGGATATCTGGATATAATTACAGTTCGTCCGCTGCCGGCATGGAGGTTGTTGCCACTTTTGCCTCTATTTCTGTTCGCTAAACAAATGTGGTATAAGAGTGTAACCCACAGAAGGACAACAAAACTAAAGTTATCGTGTAATACTCCCCTCCCTCTGCATGTTGATGGTGAACAATGCGGATTGGAGGTAAGTTTTCTGGATGTAACACTTCATGAGAAGGGTATCATGGTATTGAGTCGAAATTGAGTTATTTTTAGCCCTAACCAAGCTAAATTAAAATCAGTGATACAATCCATGTTCAGAAGATTCAGTCTCTACAGTAGCGCAACGACAGTCGCCTCTGATTTTCATGTTGAAACGAGTCTTGCCGATAGTTTCAAGGAGTGCTATAATATCGGTCCAGGTGATACAGGACTAATTTTACATGCAGGAAAGAATCGCGAAAGAACTCTATCTGTCGCCAGATGGACCGATTCGATTCTAAGTGAGATGCCTTCCAGAGTAAGTATCACTCGAGATGAAATTGTCCGAAGTCCATCATATGTAAAGTTGTTTCAAAGAAAGCGCTGTCTCATTGTAATGAATGGATATTTTGATTGGAAAATGATCTCACCGACACTTGGTATTCCATTTTATTTCAGAATTCTGGAACAGAATTGTTTTGCAGTTGCGGGTCTGTACAATCCTGATACAACTTCGGATGAGCTTAATTTTACTCCAATTCAAACAGATGCGAATGAGATTGTTGAACCACTAAGTTCTATGATGCCCGCCATACTTTCACATCATGATTTTGATGTCTGGTTGGACCCACTTGTCAACGACAATGAAATGCTTTTGGATATGCTTAAACCATTCAGTACGATAGACATGGCCAGTTACAGAGTACATCTGCAAGAAAACGATCGTACTTCGAATAATAGTTCTCTGATTCAACCAATAATATAATCCATCCCCTCGCGAGCGAATTGGACAGAGTTGAATGAATTGTTATATGCTGATAAAAGCCTGCATCGATCGGTCATGAGGTCATCTGTCGCGGACGGGTCGTGATGGGTCAGAAATAGGTTCTTGACACCAGATTGACTTGCAACATCGACCACATCCTCCCAGGCAGAGTGTCCCCAGTTTCGTTTTGAACTATAGGACTCTCGATTGTAGTTTCCATCGTGAATGAGTACGTCTGCATTCTTAATAAATTCTCTGAATTCGGATAAAAACGAGGCACTCTCAGGATCTGATAACTTCAATTCGTTATCAGGTGCGTAGATAAACGTTTTTCCTGCAACCCGAATTCTGTACATCGCTGTTCGGATGGGATGATCGGCCAGCATGAAATCAACGTCATAATTTTTTGTACTTACAGAATTATCATTGAGGTCGATGTAATTGATTTCAGCATGCAACATTTCGGCCGACACCGGAAAATGAGTAGGATGCAATTGATAGGTCATGACCGACTTGCAACTGTCAGAGCCGTGTCCGGGGTAATATATGTTTACCTTGGAATTTTGGTCATAGACAGGCATGAAAAAAGGGAATCCCTGGATATGGTCCCAATGACCATGGGTGACAAATATCGAGCCATTCGATTGCCGTTGCTTTATGATGAGTTCATCCCCGGCTTGTCTTATACCTGAACCGGAATCCAAGAGCAAATAACTGGACATGGTTGGAATGTGCAACTCAACACAAGATGTATTCCCTCCAAATTTTGTATACGCGTCTCCCGGACAGGGTATAGATCCCCGAACACCCCAAAATCGGATAGTAACTTTTTCATTACCGACCATGACCGGATAGATTGCTAAGTTTTCAAATTAGTGATGGAGTATGGTGATACCGTAATCCATCAGGTTAAATTTAATGTGAGAATAAATGTTACCTGCTGTACATCTGATACATCCGAAAACAGGTAAAATCGAAAACAAGAAATGAAGGAAAGAATCAGGATGATAGCGTCTCAATTTCCTGTCTCAGACGATCCAATTCTTCAGACTTTTCATTTAGTTCAGCTTTAGCTTTGTCAATTTTCTGCTGAATCTCATCCATTAAGACCATCCCTTTTTTATTGGGTTTGATATACGTTTTAGAGTCAGCATACTGAAGAATGGTATCATTTAACTTGTCACATTCTTTCTTCAATCTGTACAGTTCAGATTGTTTGGCCTTGATTTCACTTCTTGTGCCAGTATCACTATGTCTAGCAGAGCTGTGACTATGACTTTGTGTTTCGTGTGAGGAAGTTGCACCACTTGCCCGAAGTGCTTTGAAGAATGAATCGCATGCCGCGCGATACTCGTCCCACACTTTGTTCTTTTGTTTGATTGGTACAAATCCGATTGCTTGAAATTCAGTCTGAAGATCTTTGACTACCTGTACCGAAGAATTGAGGTCTTCACTGGTGGATAGTTGTGAAATTTTCTCGATAATCTCACGCTTTTTGGCAAGATTATCTTTTTGCTCTATCCTTTGTTGTTTAAAAAAGTTACGTCGTTGATCTTGTATGTTATCAATGGCTTTTTTAAATCGATTCCACACTTTTTTGGTTTTGCGTTTGGGAATCGGTCCGATGGCATTCCATTCCTGGAAGAGTTTTTCAATGATTTCGCGTTGTTCTTCGGCGCTGTTAGACTCAGCGATTTTCTCCGCTTTTTCACAAAGTGCTTCTTTGGCTTCCAGATTTTTTTGTTCCAGATCGCGGATGGTGTCAAGGTTTGAGTTACGAATCTCGCTAAATTTATCGTTAGCTGTTTTGAATCGCTCCCAAACCTGATCAGAAAACTCCCGGGCAACAGGTCCGACTTCCTTCCATCGCTTGTTCAGCAAATTCATCTCTTTTGAGGCTATTGCCAAATCAGATTCGGTCAAAAGAGCTTCGGCTTTTTCGCAAAGTTGGGTCTTCAACTTCAGGTTTTTTTCCAATTCCCCACGATATTCGGCATTATGCTCCATTTTAGCGGAGAAGTAGTTGTCGCGAAGTGTCTTGAACTTCTCCCAAACATCGTCAGATTTTTCCTTGACAACCCTCCCAACTTTCTTCCATTGGTCTGAGAGGTCTTCAATTTGCTGTTCTACGGCTTTCCAGTCGGAAGTGTCCTTGCTGATGGACTTGATAATCGACTCCATCTTATCGAGGATGGTCAGTTTTATAAAAAGGTTTTCTTCTTCTTTTTGTCTGACCTTAACCAGATAATCAACTTTACCTTCATTAAACTGATCCATTAACCGATTGAACTCTTCGTTCTGAGATTCTGCATTTGCCGGCACAGGTCTGATCTCTTCAAATTTTCTCTGAAGTGCGTAAACCTCGTTGAAGGCGCTCCATTTCTTGGACTGGACGATAGATCTCAGTTTTTCCAGGAGGCCGTCTCTTCTTTCGAAGTTGATTTTTTTGCGTTCCTGCTGTTTTTCGTAGTGTTCTTTTCTGGCGATTGCGAATTCATCTGATGCGGCATTGATCAATGCGAACAGTTCTTTCTTACGGTCTGCATCTATTTCAGGACCTTCTGACCATTTCAGACGGATGTTTTCAAATTCGAGCGCAACATGTTGCCAGTCGGTATTTGTTTTCAGCTCGTTTGCTTTCTGAACAAGGTCAGTGTAAAATGACTCATCGCCAGACGGATGGAAGCCGGGTTCAGTATGTTCTTCCATGTTCTCTTTGTTTTCCAATTGGAACTCCTACGTTTCACATTTTGGGTCTGATCTAACATTTATACAGACCCATTGAATGGCTAAGTTAATTTTTTAACAGTATTCTTGCAAAATTACATTAAAAAAAACCGATATCCCGCAAAGGAATATCGGTTTGGGTGATAATTACATAAAAAAGTACGGAATTTCGTAATTCTGAAGTCTAATGATCAGTCTGTTTTGTACAAATGTACATCTCTTTGAGGGAAAGGAATGGAAATGCCGTTTGTGTCGAGGGTTTCCTTGGTTCTTTTGGTCAGATCCCATTTTGCTGCCCAGAAATCATCACGATTAATCCAGGCTCTTACGATTAGGTCAACCGAGCTATCGCCAAGATCGGAAACCATTACTTGTGGTAGGGGATCTTTCAGCACTCTCTCATCATTTTCAAGCATTTTCATCAGTACTTCAATGGCTTTGTCCATATCGTCTGAGTAATCGATCCCCACGTTTATATCTAACCTCCGTGTATTATTACGGCTGAAGTTGGTGATTTCATTACCCCATATTTTTGAATTTGGAGCCATTACGGCCAATCCGTCAAAAGTTCTGAACGTGGTAGTGAACAGGCCGATCTCGATAACCGAACCAGAAACACCGCTGACGTTAATGGCATCTCCGATTCCGAATGGTCTGAAAATCAATAGCATTACACCGGATGCCACATTACTCAGTGTGCCCTGAAGCGCAAGTCCGATGGCAAGGGTTGCGGCACCAAGAACCGCGATTACACTTGTGGTCTCAACACCGAAACGTGCAAGAACGGCCAAAATCGTGATCACCATGATGGCAATTCTTACAATTTTTTTGAAAATCGGAGCCAGGGTATTGTCAATTTTGGTCGAATTTGCCGCAAAATTATAGGCACGTTTGCTGAGCCAGTTTGCTACCATCCAACCGATGGTAAGTATGACTATTGCTCCTACAATATTCATTGAATAGTCGATTGCGAGTGGTAACAATGTGTTTACCAACTCTTGGGATTCTTCTAACATATTCTATAAGATTAGTGAATAGTTACGCTGTTACATCCATATTTAATGGATGAACGCACGAGTTCGTTTCATTTTTTGCGATATGCATCTATTACTCGGCGCATATCGGAGGGAACATCTGCCTCAAAATGAACGGGTTTGCCGGTTCTTGGGTGATTTAAGGTCAATTTCCAAGAATGAAGGGCTTGTCTATCGATCAGTGTCTCATTTATTTCATCACTTGCGTAATGACGGTCACCGACCAAAGGATGTCCGAATTCAGCGAGCTGAACACGTATTTGGTTTTTTAAACCTGTGTCCAGGTTTACCTGAAGCAGTGTGGTTTCGTTGTGGCGCTCAAGCACCTTAAAAGTCATTCTGGCCAATGATCCATCGGGATCGCCCTCTTTGACAACGATATTTCTAAATCCACGTTGTACTTTCTTTAGATAGTGCAATAGTTCACCACTGTCCTCTTTCACAACACCCCGCACCAAAGTCAGATAGGTACGGATGGGGGTATGACTCAGAAACTGTTTGACCAGCTCGCGGTGTGCATCACTGTTTTTGGCAAAAACCACCAACCCTGAAGTGTATCGGTCGATACGATGTACTGTTATGGCTTTTTCATTATTGATCGACAGCTCCATGTTCAAAGCCTCGAGTAGATTCGCCGATTGCATGTTAGGAATTGGTACCGAAAGCAGTCCGGAGGGTTTGGATACGACCAGCATATCATTGTCCTCAAACACGATATGAATCGTTCGGTCTTTTTTCGAACGCATTGGACGTTTTCCACCGGTAAAGTTTCTGGATGAGGTTTTTTTTGCCATTGCGTTTCTGTTTTCAGGGGGTAAAATTATTGTCGAGTTCAGCGAGTAATTGCTGGCTTTGGATGTCGTCAGGAAATTTGGACATGCAATTGAAGAGTACCGCTTTTGCTTCTGCAATCCGACCCATTCTGGCCAGTACGGTTGCCATATTCTGAAGTACATCCGGAGTTTCTCCTCCGTGTTTGATACTCAACAGAATGACTTCGTATGCTTTTGGGAGGTCCCCAAGATCGGTCAGAGCCAGGAAATATTCATTTAATAATCCCACATGGTCGGGCCAATCTATAAGCGCTGCCTCATAGGCTTCCTTGGACTTTTCCAAATAACCCAGTTGATAACAAACCGAACCAAGCATGAAGTTAATGTAAGTTAGATCATCACCTTGGGCAACCTGACGCAGATCAAGCAGCTCGTCGCCTATGTGATGTAATTTTTTTGAGGCCTTGTGGACTTTGTGCAACTCGGTCTGCTCATCGGCAGACTCAATGATATCAATCTGATCCACAATAGACTCAGATAAACGGAGCAGGGATTCCTTACTTATGGGATCCAAATTTGTGACCGTAGTGTTTTCGGGTTTTGTCATTCTATTTTTTGGTTACAAATGACCCTGTCACACCGTTCAATGAATGGCAGGAAGTATTCCAGACATATGTTTGGGATGGTCTGGTCCCTGCCTTGTTCGATTTGTATTTAATTGAAGCTGGTGTCGATTTCGTGAACATCGCGCAGAATAGCACGTGCATTATCGTCGCGCGATTGCATTACTCGGTGTTGCAGGTTGGTAATCAGGTTCGAACGTGACTCTTCAAAGGCCAGTTCTTTGGCAAGTTTTGCTCCAGCGGTACGTATCAATACAAATAGCTCATCAGCACGTACAACGCTATACAATTGGTCTTTGTTGAATGCATGTGACCTAAGTTCTTCGTACTTCTGAAATAATGCGGGAAAGTTTTCGGTCGATTCAATTGAATCAACAATCTCAACATCTTGTGGACCTTCAGCACTTAAGGGTATTCTACAAATGTAAAAATGATTTTCTGTGTAATTCATAAACCTGGATCGCTACCTATTTGTGAGCATTATATATCCCAACAATATACGTAAACCCTCTTGAACTTGGAAGAATGAATGTGATGTCACGGTCAAATACTAAGATGCAAGTCATTTTTTTCGTATATTTGCTGAATATAGAAACTAACAGGTTTTAGATTGGAAGATCACTACCGGGTAAAATAAAACAAACAATTATAACGATTTTGTCATTCAACGATTTTAATCTGAGTCAGGACCTTCTGATGGGTCTCTCAGACATGGGCTTTTCGAAACCAACACCAATTCAGATTCAGGCGATACCTGCAGTACTTGAGGGAAAGGATCTACTGGCTTCCGCTCAGACTGGAACCGGTAAAACCGCAGCCTTCGCCCTGCCACTTTTAGAGAAATTATCTACCAACAAAAAAGTAGGTATTCGTGCTTTGATATTGGCGCCAACCCGAGAGCTTGCGATGCAAATAGACGAGCAATTCTGGTCGATCGGATATCACACAGGCATCACTACCGCATCGGTGTATGGTGGGACAGACTGGGGCGCTCAGGAGCAGGCGATTCGTGATGGAGTAAACGTTTTGGTAGCTACACCGGGACGATTGCTCGATCACATTAAGGTCTCGAATGTGGATTTTTCAAAAATTGAGTTTCTTGTATTGGATGAAGCCGATCGAATGCTGGATATGGGTTTTATTCCAGATGTAATGACGATTATTCGAAGGTTGCCCAAAGAAAGACAAACATTGCTCTTCTCAGCGACATTGTCCGATAAGATCGAACACTTGGCCAGGGAGCTTACAAAAAACCCACTCCGCATCAACATTTCTTCTTTCATCCCGGCAGAGGGGGTTGAACAGATCGCGTATAAAGTGAATGACGATGGCAAACTGAATCTTGTCCTACACCTTTTTGACGACTCTGAAGTTGCGTCAGCAATTGTTTTTACAAGCACCAAGCGTGGTGCCGATAGTCTGGCCCGTGCCCTTCGAAAAAAAGGGGTCAAAGTCAGTTCTATTCATGGTGATCGTGATCAAAAAGAACGTGAAGCAACACTGGGTGACTTCAAAGCTGGTCGAATAAATGTGATTGTGGCGACAGATGTTATGGCACGTGGAATCGATGTTACGGGTGTCTCTCATGTACTCAATTTTGATGTGCCCCGTGATCTTGACGATTATATCCATAGAATTGGTCGTACGGCAAGGGCTGAGAAAAAGGGTACTGCTATCACACTGGTATCAAGAAATGACAGCCGATACTTTCAAGTCATTAAAGACAAAATGAAAGACAGGCTAACAATCATCGAAAACCCTGTAGTTGGCGCTGATCAACAAGATCAACCATCGGAATCAACCCAATCTGAAGCAAGACAGGGCGATAACTCCAGAAGGCGAAGTAACCAAAACCGTCCAAGGCCGGCGAAACGTACTGCCCCCGCATCATCAGATAAACCAGTTTCCGAGATCGCGGTATCTGCGCCAGATCAAACAAAGTCTGTATCATTGAATCAGAAAGCGTCCTCAGCCAGTACTGAACAACAGACTGATATTGAGAAACCAAAATCGAACAACAAACGCAGGAATAATCGTCGTAAGAAGCCAGCGGGGCAGACAACCTCTGACCAACCTAAGTTGGAAAAGACTAAGGTTATGGATTCACCAAAACCTGAATCGAATAGCCGTAATGGTAGAAACAAAAGGGTTGCTCGTGGAAAACAAAGTGACGACAGTCGAAACAATCCCGACCGTGAGAAACTAAGACAAGAACGAATCCAACAAGTAAGCAATCCGTTTCAATCTGGCAAAATAGATGCCAAACCTCAGGACAAAAAAGGTGATGGACTCTGGGGAACGATCAAAAAAGTATTCGGTCTGAAAAAATAAGCCGGTTAGTAGGTAATCTGTTGGATTTTTTATTAGCTTAGGAAACTGAACAATATGGGCAGCATGATTCATACTGTCCCGTATAGCCTTTATGGATGTATCCGCTTGCAAGTTCTCAAATAAACAATTGGTCTGAATCATGTTAGAGTCAATGTTTTATGAAGCCGTTGGCAAGGGTCTTTTTTATGGCCTTCATATAGCCATATCTGTTTATTTAGGTTTCAGATACCTTCAATCGAGAACCGGAATTTTTCTAAACGCAAGTATCTTTGTATTGCTTGCGGGTGCATTCCTTGCCATAATCGATCTTGGTGTATTTTCAAGTTATTCGGTTTACAGTACCCTTACTGCCTACAAGTTCATCATTTTTATCACTTCGGCGGTCTGTTTTCAGTTGCTGATGGTACTTAAGAATCTGACCCGTGCCTTCGAGAATAATGGCATCACCGATACATATTTGGCGATGTGTTTTGGTCTTACCGTTTTCCTGACTATTGTGGGACCCTTTCTGTCTACGGATGTTGCCATAGCTGCATCCATAGTTATACTTCTGTTTATCGGATTGTTTGCGTCAGGTTTTAGCTTGTACGTATTGAAAGATGACCGGGCTTCTAATTTGCCAGCAGTTAGCATGTTGATTCTGACCGTAATCGCAACTGCACTGGGTTTATTGGGATTTATTGGTATCCATTTTTCTGATCTGTATCAAAAAATCGGGATGCACGTTGTAGTAAGTGGATCTGTTCTAAGCCTCACTTATCTTATAGTGAATCAGTATGGTGGTGGCACTACTCATATTCAACGGTCTGTAGTTGATGCTCAACCTCAAACAACCGGTGAGGGAATGGCCCGCCTTATGATCAATGACAGATTGAAGGATGAACATGTTGCAATGGTTGCCCATGAACTTAGAACTCCATTGGGTGGTATTATCGGTATTAGTGAATTATTAATTGAAGGCGCTGAAGGGGAACTGTCTCCCGCTGTCAATTTGAACCTGAAATTGATCGCTGAAAGTGGCCGACGTCTGACCTACCTTTTAAATGATTTACTTGATCTTTCGAAGATCCGCTATGAAACCATTCAACTCAATGAAACACCGGTCCATCTCAGGTCGATTGTGAGCAAAGTACTAGCGCTACAATTTTCAACGGCGTCAACAAAAGGGATTGAACTCAGAAATAATGTCCCGACTGATTTTGTGAATGTAATAGCGGATGAGGGCAAACTCGAACAAATCCTACACAACCTGGTCGGGAACTCAGTGAAATTTACCGATGAGGGATATGTGGCCGTTGATGTGGATCGAAGTGGCGATAAAGTCACAATTATGATTGAAGATACCGGGAAAGGCTTATCTCAAAATAATCTTCAAGTAATATTGAATTCATTTGAAGGTGAGCTCGTACAACAAGGAGTGGGTGGTCATAATTCGGGACTTGGTCTCAAGATTAGCAATAAGCTGATTGAGCTCCATGGCAGCAAGCTTACCATGGAGTCGGCCGAGGGATTCGGTTCGTTTTTTAGTTTTCAATTGAATTCTACCCAGGAACCGGCTAGGGTCAACGACGAATTTGATAATTATTCAATATCACCACGCGCCAATAACAAAGCCCTTACACAAATTCGTCCGCATCGAAATGCGCGTCTTGGCGACAAGTTCAAAATCATGGTTATTGATGATGAAGTCATAAACGTGAAGGTACTGACGGCTCAACTTGGTAAAGCTGGGTACGAAGTGAGCACCTACTTTAATGGTCCAAGTGCCTTACAAGCCATCAAAGATGGGTATCTTCCCGATGTTGTCCTGCTTGACATTATGATGCCTCAGATGAATGGGTATGAGGTGTGCACTGAGCTTAGACTTGAATATGACAAAATTGAGCTTCCGATCATCATGCTCACCGCTAAGAATCATGTGACCGATATATTGGAAGCATTCAGAGTGGGCGCTAATGACTATGTTACCAAGCCCATCGCTAAGGATGAGCTGTTGGTTCGAATTAAAACGCATCTTGAGCTTAGCAAGATCAATCATGCGTTTAGTCGGTTTGTGCCTCACGAATTTCTTGGTTTCCTCGGTTATGACAGTGTACTTGACATCAAACTGGGCGACCAGGAACAGCAAAACATGTCGATCATGTTTACCGATATCAAAGATTTCACAAGACTATCGGAAAAGATGACACCAAAAGAAGCATTTGATTTTATCAATGCATTTTTGGGGGTGGTCAGTCCAGTGATTCGTGAAAAAGGTGGTTTTATCGATAAATTTATCGGTGATGCCATCATGGCCTTGTTCCCTGGTGGACCGAAAGACGCGGTTGATGCTGCCATTAGTATGACGGCCGCACTTAAGGCACTTAATAAGGAGCGTAACCTTAAAAATCTTGAGCCCATTATTACCGGAACGGGTATTCATTCCGGAGAACTGATGCTTGGGATTATTGGCGAAGAATTGCGTATGGAAGGAACCGTAATCTCAGATGTCGTCAACACTGCTTCTCGACTTGAGGGTCTGACCAAGCTCTTTGACAACAGGATTATTATCAGTTCTGATGTAAAAGATGGACTTGGCGAATCAGCTCAACCTCATCTCAGATATCTTGGCAAAACAAGGGTCAAAGGGAAAAAGTCGGTTCTTGATGTTTTCGGTGTAGTAGAAGGTGATGATGATGAACAAATGGCGCTCGAGTTGAATACCAAAGATGATTTTGAGGCCGGACTCAGAGAGTTCTATAGCAAGAACTTCACAAATGCCAGTGTGCACTTCAATGATGTGCTCCAGAAAAATCCCAAAGACAAAGCCGCATCAATATTCCTCAAAAGATCTGCCCAATTGATGATCAACGGGGCACCCGCGGATTGGAGTGGTGTAGATGAAAGTATGCAACTATTGGAGAGTAAGTTTCAATCCATCAACTCGTAACGTGCTTTAGGATCTCAAGAACCTCTACTGCGCAACCAAATGCTACGGTGTATCCTGATCCACCATGACCGTAGTTATGAATTACCACAGACCCATTTGACAGAGTTTGTGCATCTAATCGAACTTCAGGTCTGCCAGGTCGGAGTGCAGCGCTCGTACCAAGTAACTTCAAATCACGAACTTCTGGAACTACTTTTGCACATCTTTCAATAATGGCATGTGTGTCGGCTTCGGAAGGTGTAGTATTGAAATCATTTTCAGAAGTGGTACCTCCAAGTAAAAGATCACCAGAACGGGGCAGAATGAGTGTGAGTCCGGGTGGTTGGTGGACCAATCTGAACGAGTTGGAAAAATCTGCTGGTTTCTCCATCCTCAGGATTTGTCCTCTAATGGGGTAAACCGTCGAGTCATCGGCTAATGATTTTGCTCCGAGACCTGAACAATTGATCATTATATCATACTCGTCATGCAATTCATCCAGACTTGATAATTCGCGGGTTATAAATCTCGCGCCTAATTTCTGTACGGTTGCTTTGAGCCAAGGCATGAACACTGGAACATCCATAATCGGGACGATACATCTGAAAGCTTCTGAAACGTTAAATGGGATATCCTTTTGTTCTATGATTTCCCATGAATCGGTCAACTCCAGTGCATATCTCGTTTCATCATCAATGATACAGTAACGGAAATGTTCGTGCATATATATACCTGATCCAGCAATAGCGGATAGTTCCTTATACCGGTCATAGGATACCTTAGACCAGCGGGACACACGCTGTGGAGGATAGGCTTTATGTGGCCACCAATATGCACCAGCGCCCATAGATGACGTCATGGGTAAATCATCCTTTGAAATGATGTCAACGTGATAACCGGCATTCAGTAATGCCTCGGCCGAGGTGAGTCCAATGACGCCCTGTCCAATGATAGCAATTGATTTCATGGATCGAATAGTAAATGATAAACTGTTTCGGAAACTGAAGGTACACGGATTTGATTTTACTTCAAATGGGTGTATGTAAATTGGTAATTATTTCAAAGCTTCGTAGTTTGACGGTCTTGTAGGTCGTGAAATTGCACCCTATCACAAATTCATCGTTTTGTGATTAGATTGATTACAGTTATTAGGGATTATAATCCATAAACTATTTGAAATCATGAAGAATTCTGCACGTGTTTACTGGCTAACCGGATTATCAGATTCCGGCAAAAGCACTATGTGCAGTATGCTTGTGAAACACCTACGTGAGCATGGTCGGACTGTTGTTCAACTGGATGGAGACGAAATCAGAGCTGTAGTAGGAGCTGTTAAGGCCCATACCAGAGAAGATAGGTTAGCCTTGGCGCTTCGATATTCCAAATTGTGCAAGCTACTTGCCGATCAGGGTTTTGATGTTGCTATCGCAACAATTTCTCTATTCGAGGAGGTTCATAAGTGGAATCGGGACCATCTGCCCGGTTATTGCGAGATTTTTTTGGATGTCCCTGTAGAGGAATTACGTCGAAGAGACTCAAAGGGGATCTATAAGCGTTATGATCGTAATGAGATCAATAATGTTGCCGGTATCGATTTGAAAGTAGACTTCCCAAAGAATCCAGATATTATGCTTCGATTTGATCCCACTATGGGACAACAAGAGACTTTTTCTGAATTGTTGCGTCAACTTGATGAGTTAGGTGTGGTCTGAGAGTGTGCACGTTAACAACCAATGATGTTTGAAATAAAGAAACGGTATCAATTTAATGGCAGATAAACAAATTACACTGGCATCCAAAGCACGGACTCTTGAATTGCTCTCTCCCGAAGTTCGATCCTGCAAGGTTTTGCCATTGTATTATTTTCGTCTTGCCGATTGGCAATCGGATGAACAAGCAATACTTGACCGAATTTTATCTTTGGACTGGTCATCGGGAAGCATGATCGTGCGTTCAAGTGGTGTAGCAGAAGATAGTGCACTGGAGTCGTTGGCAGGTTATTATGATTCTGTTTTACATGTTTCGGGAAGGGAAGGGCTAAAGAAAGCAATCGAAAAGGTCATACAATCATTCGGTGATCAGGCTGACCTTAAAGATGAAGTTCTTGTGCAGCCAATGCTACAGAACGTAGTGAGATCAGGAGTAGCTTTTACTGCCGATTCAGTTACAGGGGCACCCTATAGGGTTATTGAGTGGACCGATGGAGATGATACAACTGCGGTAACCTCCGGGAAAAATACCCGAACATTCTACTCAGCAAAATCTTCCGAGCATGATGTTTCTTACGACCTGGTACCTATTCTCAAATTGTTGGATGAATTAGAAGTACTTGTACCGGGTCAACCATTGGATGTTGAGTTTGGAGTTACGGCAGATGGTTCGATTTATTTGCTTCAGGCACGTCCATTGGTGATGCGAGAGTCGGTTTTTAATGTGACTGACCATAGTGAAATCTTAAAGAAAGTAGCAAAAAAAGCATCAGATGGATTTAAACCGCACCCTTTTTTGCATGGTCGGCGTACAATTTATGGTGTAATGCCCGATTGGAATCCTGCCGAAATCATTGGAACCCGGCCTCGTCCCCTTGCTTTTTCTCTTTACCGGGAGTTGATTACGAATTCTACTTGGGCATATCAACGTAACAATTATGGGTACAAAAATCTGAGAAGTCATCCCTTGTTGATAGATTTCGGTGGACAACCATTCGTTGATGTGCGGGTGAGTTTCAATTCATTTATCCCTAAAGATATTGATACGGATCTGGCCGACAGACTTGTGGATTACTATCTGGATCGATTGGAAGCTAATCCTCAGTTGCATGATAAAGTCGAATTTGAAATAGTATATACCTGTTATACCTTTGATTTGGATGACCGGATGAGTCGGTTAAGAGAATCCGGTTTCTCGGACGAAGATTGCCGTTCGCTCAGAGAAAGTCTAAGATCGCTTACAAATCGTATTATCAATGCAAAAAGCGGATTATGGGTTGGTGACGCTGAAAGAGTAAAGACACTGGCTGAACGCAGGTCCAGATTATACGGTGCAACGACAGATCATATAACCAGAATATACTGGCTGCTGGAAGACTGTAAGCGCTATGGAACGTTGCCATTTGCCGGATTAGCTCGAGCGGGTTTTATATCGGTTTCGTTGTTAAAATCACTGGTTGCAATGGGTGTGATGACCCAAGCTGAAAGTGATCGCTTTATCAACAGTCTGGATGCGGTATCGAGTCAGTTGCCACGTGATCTTGCCGGATTGGATCGGGATGATTTCCTCGAAAAATATGGTCACTTGCGTCCCGGGACCTACGATATTTTGTCGAGTAGGTATGATAAATCTCCCGATCTTTACTTTGATTGGGATCATGTTGATCGCGAGGGCAAGCATTCAAAACCTGAATTCAAATTAGGCTTGGATCAGATGAAAAAAATCGAACAGTTGCTCAAGAAGCATCAAATGGACAATGATGTAATTGGATTCCTTGAGTTTCTACAGGCAGGTATTGAATTACGCGAGTCATCTAAGTTTGAGTTTACAAGAAACCTGAGTGATGCGATTGAACTGATAGCAGAATTTGGCGAACTACATGGATTCACAAGAGATGATATGTCCTTTGCAAGTATCGATGTTTTTTATGAGATGTATCGCTCATCAGTGGAACCTAAACAGATTCTGGAACAATCGATTCAAAGTGGACGGGAAGCATATGCCAGAACATGCAGGGTCGTTTTGCCACCACTCCTTACTTCCGAGCATGATATCTGGGCATTTGAACTTCCGGAGGCTGAGCCCAATTTCATAACACAACAGCGCATTAATGCCGAAGTTTGTAGCTCAGAAAATACCCAAAACCTGGTCGGTAAAATAGTTTGTATATCAAGTGCAGATCCAGGTTATGATTGGTTGTTTTCGCATGAAATCGCCGGTTTGATTACGTGTTATGGTGGTGCTAACAGCCATATGGCTATCAGAGCGAATGAGTTGGGATTGCCAGCCATAATTGGTGCAGGTGAATCCAAGTACCATCTTTGGTCAAATTCGAGGAGACTCGACATTGATTGTGCCAACTGTAAGGTTGAGGTTATAGCATGAGTGTACTCCTAGTTTCACAACGAATTGATGAATACCCTGATCGGGGTGAGCGCCGTGATGCACTTGACCAGGCGTTGGTTCAATTTATAAGTGTAGCAGGCTATGTAGCTATACCTGTTCCTAACTCATTGGTCGAAGCGGATGGATTAACTGTTAGACCCGGTCGGTTACCGACAGACGAGATCCTTCTTAAACGCAATAAAACCGCGAAACTTCTCCAGTTTATTAATTCTCAGAATGTTTCGGGAATTGTATTATCGGGAGGGAATGACATTGGGACTTGTAGCGATCGTGACATCACGGAGTTGGTATTACTACGCTTTGCGATGAAACATAGGCTTCCGGTACTTGGGATATGCAGGGGCATGCAAATGCTTGGTGTTTTTGGAGGGGTTGAACTTGAATCGGTGCAGGGGCATATTCGAACCCGACACAATTTAAAAGGTCAATTTAACCACAATGTTAACAGTTTTCATGGATTATCGCTGAGTAAGTGTCCGGAGGGATATCTTGTAATAGCCCGTTCTGAGGATAATCAAATCGAAGCGATGCGTTCTGAAAAAATGGCATGGGAGGGCTGGATGTGGCATCCTGAGAGAGAAGAGATTTTTAACACAATAGATATACAATCATTCAGACAGGTATTCAAACAGACAGATGAGCTCATTTAATTCAATTATTCTTGCCGCCGGGCAAGGAACACGATTAAGACCATATACAGATCATGTGCCAAAATGTATGGTAGAAGCGGCAGGACGTCCATTGTTGTTATGGCATCTGGATGTATTGGAAGCATGTGGGATAAAGGACATTTTTGTTATCGCGGGATATAAGCAGGAAAAAATTACGGATGCTCGGGTTACTAAGATTATTAACCCACGTTACGAAACAACGAATATGATCAGTAGCCTGTTTTGTGCTGAGGATCAACTGTATGGTGATGTCATTATAGCATACGGCGATATTGTATATTCAAAAGAAGTTCTCAATGCAATGATGGAAGATGAGCGAGATATTGTAATTGCTTGTGATGAAGAGTGGAACTCGTATTGGTCGATGCGATTTGATGATCCATTGAGCGATGCTGAAACGTTTATTAAGGGTCCCGAGGGCAGGGTACTGTCGTTGGGAAGTAAAACAAAGGACATCAATGAAATACAGGGACAATACATAGGTTTGATCAAATTGAGTTCAAAAGGATGTGAGATCGTTCGTGCCGAATATGAGAATGCAAAAAACGATGGGAATCAAATAAGTAATGCTTGGAATAGTAGTCGAACGTTGGACATGGCATATATGACAGATTTGTTAAATCATTTGGCATCAAAAGGTAAACTGCATTATCGATCCATTCACCGGGGTTGGGTTGAGGTTGATGATCATGCCGATCTTGAAATTGCTAAAAGTCAGTTACCTTGGTAAATTACTTGGCTATGCAACAAAACAAATCATATATCATATTGTTGTTTTTCCTGGTTCTATTTGCAGGAAAACTACATGCCCAATCTTATGCAGATTCGACGATCGTGTATCTCGAATGGATGAATGATCCGACGCGCACCATGATCATCAACTGGATCGAGGACGATACATCCGGTGTCGCCGAAGTATCTTACAGGGTCAGGAATTCCGGTGATCCCTGGGTTACAGTAACTGGAACGGTACATACGATTCCCGACGCATCTGTTAAGCGGAAGACGGTACAAATTACTGGTCTAACCCCTGCTACCAACTATGCTTTCAGAATTGGCAATGATCCTCAGAGTCAATATTTCAGAACCATGCCGACCAATATGGACAATACGGTTCGGTTTATGGTTACGGGTGATGTGTATGGTGACGGTACCGATCCGGCATTGGAAACAGAGTTTTTTATTGAATCAGCTTTACGTGTTAGACAAACCAATCCGATGTTTGCAATTTTGGCTGGTGATTTGGTCCATTTGAATGAAGCGAATGAATACAATGCTAACACATTGAATAGGTACTTCAAGTTTTTATCTGAGTGGACCAAGTACATGAAAACTCCACAGGATTATCATATACCTATTGTTGCATCACTTGGAAACCATGAATTGCCCCAACGATTTGGGGGACAACCAGCGGATGCAAAATATTTTCATGCTCTATTTAATTTCCCTGGAACTCAGGGATACAGGGTGCTGGATTTCAGCGATTATCTAAGTCTGATTGTACTCAATACAGATCACACTGTACGTATTGAAGGCACACAGACATCATGGCTTGTAAATCAACTGAATGCACGTCGTAATGTGACGAACGTATTTCCGGTGTATCACGTAGCTGCCTATCCAAGTAAAAGAGAGGCTGTACCTGGAAGAGGATATGAAGTACGACAATACTGGGCCCCAATTTTTGAACAGTTTAATGTGCGTTTTGTCTTTGAACACGACAACCATGGATATAAACGAACACATCCAATAAAAAACGACCAAATTGATCCATGTGGAGTGCGGTATATTGGTGATGGTGGGTTTGCAATACCTTTAGGTCCTGTAGATTTTAACTTCTGGTATATTGAGCAACAATGGAATGTGAGGCATTTTCTTAATGTTGAGCTTACCCCAAATAACAGAAGAGTTCAGTCCATAGCAACTTCAACTGGATTTATAATTGATGCTCATTCCCAGTCTACCAGAATCGCACCACCGTTGATCGAAGCTGCATCCAATGTACAAGCTACCTCATTTACCGCTCGGTGGAATGCCAACTGTCTGGCAGATCAATACCGACTGGATGTGTCTACAGATCCTAATTTCGGTTCATTTGTGAGTGGTTATAATAACCGGAATGTTGGCAATGTTACTTCGTTCAATGTATCCGGATTGAATCCGTTAACACAGTACTATTATAGAGTCAGGTCTGTTAACACACAGCAAAGTCTAACGAGTGGTAACTCCAATGCCATGGAAGCGGTGACTTCAAGTGTGCCTCCTGTTGCGAGACAGGCATCGAATATCACATCATCAACATTTACGGCCAATTGGGAAGCTGTAAACGGGGCTAATGAATACATACTTGATGTATCGTCTTTTTCAAATTTCAGTGGATACGTAAACGGTTTTGAAGCCAGGAATGTCGGTAATAATACCAGTTTCAATGTGACGGGTCTGACCTCTGCTACGTCATATTTTTATCGTGTGCGTGCAAGGAGCTCTATAAGTAACCAAAGTAGCAGCTATTCAATAGTAATAGGATTAAATACTTTACCGGATGCTCCCGTGCTTTCGGCCACTACTGATGTTCAATCAACTCAGTTTCAGGTGAACTGGCAAAATGTTCCCCGAACCGATACGTATTTTCTTGATGTTTCAACCGATTCGACCTTCAGTACATTTTTAACCGGTTATAATAACAGAAGTACCGGAAATGTCACATCATTTACTGTAGAGAACGTACAGCCATTATCACGTTACTTTTACAGACTTCGTGCCAGAAATACGAATTTAAATGTAACGAGTGTAAGCTCGGCAATCGGTTCTGTTAATACACCGAGTCGTCCGCCGGTAATGCAGCCAACGACCTCCATAACCAGTTCATCTTTTACTGTTAATTGGCAACCGGTAGCGGGAATAGACAGATACATAGTCGATGTAGCAACAGATTCGTTGTTCACCAAATTTCTTCCCGGCTATGAAAATTATAACAATGGCTCATCAACTACATTGTTATTGAGTGGGCTTGAGTCTGCATCTGCTCATTACATCAGGGTGCGGGCCAGTAGCTCGACTTCAGGATTGACAAGTGAAAACTCTGAACGGGTGAGGGTGTTTACCTTACCGGAAATACCTGTAATTTCAACGGCTACAAATGTTACTTCCCGGTCATTCAGGGCAAACTGGCGAAGTGTCCCACGGGTCGATCAATATATACTTTTTGTTGCAACAGATAGTCTGTTTAATAACGTTTTATCAGATTATAATGGGAGAGTTGTATCGGCCGATACTACGTTTCTCGTTGAAGAGTTGAGTCCAAACCGAAGATATTTTTATCGTGTAAGAGCCAGAAGTGACGAAAACAATTCAACTGGAGGGATCTCAGACGTGATGGGTGTTCATACAATTCTGGATGCACCATCTGAAATTGAGGTTGTTGAAATTGGTACAGAGCAAGTCGAAATATCATGGGAACCAGCTGAAAACGCCGAAAAATATGTGGTCGATGTAGCTTATGATCCTGATTTTCAGAACAAATTATCTACATATACAGGTTTTGATAATGGGAATGAAACGATATTCGAAGCTGTTGGACTCGAATCAGTGGAAAGGTATTATATCCGCATTCGGGCAACGAATGCTAATGGTACAATAACGGGTCCGTTCGGTAATCCAATTGTTGTCACAACAATCCCATTTACACCAGATTTGTTACCGCCCAGTGATATCAAAGCCATTGGTTTTACAGCTGAATGGAACGAGATAGATAAAGCTACTCACTATGAGATAGACATTGCATATGACAACAACTTCACACAACCTTATCTGGGATTCGACTCATTTAACGTCGGCGATGTGAGCTCATATATTTTGAGAGATGTTTTGCCAGATACTCGATTATACTATAGAGTCAGGGCTGTAAATTCAAACTATAATGTCGAATCTCTTAATTCGGAAGTACAATCTGTTAGGACCATAGCCATAGATCCGAACTCATCTTCTTTCGAATCAGACGTCGAAGAAGTGTTATCGAATGGAACTGATCGCGGACAGTTTACTATCACTGTGAGAGATGCGGTTGGAAATCCTCTTGATGGAGTTAAAGTAACGTTAACAGCACTTACAGGACAATCTGTAATTGAAGTACTTTCGGATATATCAGATGAAGATGGCAAGACAAGATTTACAGTTAGAAATAGTCGGGCAGAATTTGTGACTTATCGTGCCAGGGCTATCAATGTGAATGTCTCAACCGAATATAGAATGGCATTTATCCCAGTGGCTCCCGTTTCAAGGCCGGCTACCAATGTTTTTGCAAGCACATTTGTAGCAAATTGGGAACCAATTAGTGGGGCGACATCCTATAGATTAGATGTTTCTGAGTTTGCTGATTTTTCTGAACTATTGACCGGGTTCAATGACCGAAATGTGGGTAATGAAACAAGTTTCAGGCTGACAGGCCTATATCCCGGGAATGAGTATTACTACAGAGTCAGAGCGGTTGCAACCACAGGAACCAGTCAGAATTCTAATGTGACCCTCTCACAAACACCTCAGGCTGATGCAAACCTTACGGAGGTGAACGTTGTTCAGAGGAATGTGTTAGGTGATGGTGTAGCTGTTGGGACTGTTGAAATCATCATAAAAGGCGAAGACGGACAGGCCATGGAGGGAGTTCCGGTAACCCTTAATACGACAGACGAGAACGCACAGATCATAACACTTCGGGGTATATCAGACATTGCGGGTAATGCATCATTCCAAGTTAGATCTGACCATGCGGGACGAGTAGAGTTTTCTGTGATGGCAGGACGAGTAAATATCAATACACGGGCAGTTTTTGATTTTATACCGGTCCCTCCGATAGCTAACTTCCCCATATTACTTGGTGCCGTAGAGTTTACAGCTAGCTGGGAGCTTGTAAACGGCGCTACTTTATATCGTTTGGATGTCTCCAGGGATGAGAATTTCTCCCAGATGGTGTCAGGTTACAACAACTTGAATGTGGGTAATATCAATGAATTCAAAGTAACTGGACTGTCACCCGGGACGACGTATTACTATAGGGTCCGAGCCGGGACGAGTACGTCAGTAAGCACGAATTCAAATACAGCATCGGTTACTACGTATCAAATTGATCTGGAAAACTCAACTGCCAGACCATCAGCCAGTAGAATCTTGGCAAATGGTCAGCAACAGGCTGATGTATCCATTAAACTGATAAGTGACGATGGCGATCCACTTTCTGATGTTTTAATTATTCTCGAACCATCTGACCCGGATTATGTCGTCACAATAGTACGTGAGATTACAGATAGCGAGGGGGTTGCGGAATTCAAGGTAAGTTCGTCGAAGGCAGGTGAGGCTACATTCAAGGTCATTGCCGGAGGACTGGAACTGGATCAGAAAATCAATATTCTATTCTTGTTTGCAGATGGAGAAATCAAGCTGGGTAATAATTTCCCGAATCCATTTTCGGAGTGGACAAAATTACCAGTAACTGTACCGGAAAGAATGAACATCAGCCTTCAGATTTTCAACAGTAATGGCCTCATGGTATTTGATGTTGCCGATAAAGAATATGAAGCCGGGTACTATGAAATTGAGTTCAGACCTCGTGGGTTAGCTTCTGGTGTTTACTTTGTTCGTATGATTGCAAACGGAAAAGTTTTCAATGACAAGATGATGTTGATCAAATGACGTGATATTCAATGCATAGAAATTCTGTTCATTTATAATTTACAAATAGCATAAATACTAGGTAGAATTAATATATTGAAGTACAATGTTTATACATTAGCAGCAATAAAATAATCAATCGATGAATAGAGTTTGATTGGGTTTAGTATGAAATATTTCATTAGTTTTTTGGTCGTTATTATAATCTCTTTGGGTTTTTTGACTATCGACTCTGAAGCTCAGCAGTCTACAACTTTGATTTTGGTGAGGCATGCTGAGAAAGTAGATGATTCTGCTGATCCGGATCTGAGTCCAGAGGGTGTCTCCAGGGCTACCGTCCTCAAAAACATGTTGTCAACTACTGGAGTTACGGCTGTGTATTCTACAGACTTTATCAGAACCCGTAAAACGTGTGGTCCAACAGCTGATTTTTATGGACTGGAATTGAAAATATACAGTCATCGGAATGCATCTGATCTGGACGATATTTTGAGACAAAATCTCGGTGGAGTTGTGTTAGTTTGTGGTCATTCAAATTCCACTCCCCGTGCCGCAAATCATTACTTGGGCGAGCAAAAATTTGAAGATTTTGATGAATCGGATTATGGGAATCTGATGTTCCTCAACTTTAAAGGAGAAGGTTCACCAACGGTTCTTAGAATCAGATATTAATGTGTGTCGGATAGGTGTAGCAGTTAGACAATTTGCATTAGGTAAAAATTATCCAATTCAAATGGATAAATCGAAGGCCAATGCTGAATCAAAAGAATTTGATAAATGCACTGGTATTATTGAGTAAATCTCTGATCACTATAGCTTAGAAATACTGTATTAGCAGCTTGAGGAAGAAATCTATCGGTTTTTAGTGCCGAGTCTGACATCATTTGCGTATCTGAATCGTATAGTTACTATAAGAGGGTTAATCCAGCTCTTTGCTTTTACTGGTTTCAACTGTACTAAAGTATCGCAAGAAAGGTATCACACCTCAAATAACAATTGACTACTCAAAAATCACGGATTATTGCTTCTGAAGCACGGGGACGTAGTGTACGCAATCGAATAGATTCCTGTTCAACCTCCCTCATTACCCGTAGTGCGTTGAGCCCTGCAATTTTTTTCAGATCTTCATCACTATATCCTCTATATAATAACTCAGCAAACAGATCTGGATAGGTACTTACGTCTTTAAGTCCTTCGGGAAGAAGCGGAATACCGTCATAATCACCTCCGATGCCGATGTAGTCGACACCTATTCGGTCTCTTATGTAATCAATGTGATCGACAACGGTTTCTAAAGTTGCTACAGGTGCAGGATTCTGTTCATCCCATAAGCGCATTTTTTCGCTGACTTTATCGGGTTGACCCGTATAGAAATAATCGAGTCTGGCACGTTCAGCATTTCTGTTGCTGATGTGCACATGAAGGGACTCTTCTATGAAAGCCGGAATATAGGTGACCATGACGATCCCGTTATTTGTCTTTAGCATATCAAGCACATCGTCGGGGACATTACGTGGATGGCTGTTTAACCCCATGGCCGAAGAGTGTGAAAAGATGACGGGTGCTGTTGATACTCTGATGGCATCACGCATGGTTGGTGCGGAAACGTGAGACAGATCCACCATCATCCCTAACCAATTCATTTCACGGATTACTTCTTCACCGAATCCGTTGAGACCGTCATGTCTTGGTGCGTCTGTGGCTGCATCGGCCCAATCTAACGTTCGTGCATGTGTGATTGTCATGTATCTTGCTCCGAGTTCATACATCTGTCGGAGGACCTGAAGTGAATTTCCAATGGATTGTCCACCTTCCATGCCAATTAGTGAAGCAATCTTACCGCTATTAAAAACTCGTTCAATATCGTCGGCAGTAAGTGCCAATTCGAAATGGTCTGGATATGCATCAATAAGTCTATAAACAAAGTCAATTTGTTCGATGGTGGCCTGAACTGACTCGCTTTCAGGGATGTTTGTGGGGACATAAACCGACCAGAATTGACCTCCAACTCTACCAGCTCTCATGCGGGGAATATCGGTGTGCATTGGTCGTTGTATGGCCAATGTATTCATGAAATCCAGTTCACTGATCTTATAATTTGCACGATTACGGTATTGCCAGGGTACGTCATTATGTCCGTCGATCAATGGAACGGATTCCAGGATTTTGATAGCACGCTCCAGATATTGGGCACGATTGGCGGCATTACTGCCATCATAATTGCTCCGGTTAAGAGAAGTTGTCTGCGCATGTAGCAGAGAATGTAAAGCGATCAGAATTAGCAGAACTGTTTTGACGACAATTGACAAATATTTCATACATACACCTTGATTTGAGCGAAAATGACAATGTAATGGAAACACCAAAATACTAAATTGACATCAACTCGAAAACCAATTTGCAACATTTGACCTTCTTATGATTAAATGTTGCAATAATATACTAGTCAGACTTGCGATCGGCAAGTTCAAGCCAAATCAATTCAGTTTCTTCAAGTTGTTTTGAAACAACAGCATGCTGTTCTGATAAATTGGAAAGTGCTTGATAATCGAGTCCACCGGCATTCATGGATTTTTCCAGCGCAAGCTTTTCTGTTTCAAGCCGTGCTATATCTTTTTCCAACTTCAAAAGTTCTTTCTGTTCCTTAAACGATAAACCTTTTTTCGTGCTCTTTTCAGGAATGGATTGCTCTGATTGTTGGGATTTGAGCGGTGTGGAGGGTGATTGTGGAGAGGACGTCTTTTCGGCTTCTTTGAGTTCCTCCCTCCATTGCATGTATGACCCATTGAAGTCCCGAATCTTGCCATCACCCTCAAAAACAAAGTAATGTTGCACGAGTTTATCCATAAAAAAACGATCGTGAGAGACAATAATCAGGCAACCACCGAAACCGGTCAGAAACTCTTCAAGACGGTTCATTGTGATTAGGTCCAGATCGTTTGTAGGTTCGTCCAGGATCAGAAAATTCGGATTACTCATTAACACCATCATCAGACCAAGTCGGCGTTTTTCACCACCGCTCAGTTTGGATACAGGAGTATATTGAGTCGCAGGAGTAAACATGAAATGTTCCAGGAACTGAGAAGCAGAGATTCGGCTACCATCAGCCAGTTCAATGACCTCCGCGACATCCTTTAAAACGTCAATAACCCGTTGAGACTCGTCGAATCGGATACCCTGTTGTTCGTAATAACCAAAAACAATGGTACTTCCTTTGTCAATTTCTCCTTTGTCCGGGGTCAACTGACCAGTAAGAATTCTAAGAAAGGTACTTTTGCCGGCTCCGTTTTTTCCAATGATCCCGATTCTTTCACCCTTAGAGAAAGAATAAGAGAAATCGTTGAGTATAACGTTATCTGAAAATGATTTGTGGATGTTCTTTAATTCAACAATCTTGTTACCCATTCTGGTCATATTCACTTCCAGCTGAATCTCAGAGTCGTCATTACGACGTTTAGCACGTTCTTCGGTTTTGTAGAATGAATCGATTCTTGATTTCGATTTTGTTGTTCGTGCTTTGGGTTGGCGTCTCATCCACTCGAGCTCTTTTTTATAGAGCTGTACGGCCTTTCCGGTCTCAACTTGTTCAATTTCCTGCCGTTCAGCCTTTTTCAGCAAATAGTAACTGTAGTTCCCCTCATGATGGTACAGTTTTCCCCGATCGATTTCAATGATATGATCACAGATACGATCAAGAAAATATCTGTCGTGCGTTATCATAAGAAGGTTTATACTGCTTTTTGAGAGATATTGCTCGAGCCATTCAATCATATCGACATCAAGGTGGTTTGTTGGCTCATCCAATAATAGTAGATCTGGTTCTTCCAGCAGTACAAATGCAAGTGCTACGCGCTTTCTCTCACCACCGGATAATGTAGATATTGGCTGATCCAGGTCGTGGATGTCGAGTTTGCCGAGAATCTGTTTCATGCGCTGTTCATAGTCCCACGCATTGGCTGCATCCATAGCAGCTAACGATTTTTCGAAAAATGCTATGTTTTCGGTGGAATAATCATCCTCTTGATTCTTGACAGCTATTTCATATTGCTTAATCACATCTACGATATCTGAGTGTCCATGAGTGATAAACTCAGATATTGTCATGCTTGGGTCCAGTACCGGTTCTTGTTCAAGATATCCGATTGAGATACCGTTTCGTACCATGACCTTACCTTCATCTGGCGTTTCTTTACCTGCAAGAACGTTTAACAATGTTGATTTTCCTGTTCCGTTCGGTGCAACGATTGCTGTTTTTTCACCCTTTGAAATACCAAAAGTGAGGTTTTCAAAGAGGATTTTGAGCCCAAAACTTTTCGTTAATTGTTCTACTGATAAGAATGTCATATTGTATTGTGAATTTGGTCAGGAATATACCTTTTTTTGAGTTGGATTCAGATACTAGGCAAGTTCTGATTATATTAAAAATGTGGAGCCCTTCATTATCAATCATTGTGTCTGAAAAATTATGGAGTACAGAGCATACGTAAATGTGCCGAATGCCTTGTCGGTGACCAGGCTGTTTGGTGTCCCATTTCTGTTTATGTTGATAGAATTGGATAACAAGACTTATTTTCTAAGTTGGTATATATTTTTGGGTCTGACAGATTGGTTAGATGGCAAACTTGCCCGAGCTTGGGATCAGGCAACAGATTTTGGATCGATGCTCGATTCTGTAGCTGACCTGGCATACTATATATCAACTGCCTATTTCCTGGTCGTTCTGTTTCCAGATTATGTGATTCCCAGTTTGCCTCATCTGTATGTGTTTTTCGGAATTCTGGGATTATCATTCTTGATTTCGTGGTGGCGAACCGGTAAAATAATCATGCTTCATTCACACATTAATCGGATGAATGGGGTTTTGGTCTTCTTTGCAATGATATTGTCGTTTTTTTTTGATACTACCTTGCTACTCAGAGTGATCATTTACTCCTATTACCTTGCATTTATTGAATCAATACTCATATTTCTGATTTATGGAAATGTGTCGCCCGATACAAGATCAATATTCGATTTAAGAAAGAAACCTGGTTAACAATTTGCAAGTTGAATCCCTATCTTTTGCAGAATCATTCAAATGGTTTGCATTCTAAAGAATCACATAGGACATTTTATTAATTGGGGTGATTTCATCCCCTCTCAACTTACTGATTATGGAACTTAAAATATCTGGCAATGTAATAGAATTGTTACAGGAACAAACGGGACAAGGTCGAAACGGGACCTGGAGGAAAAGAGAATTTATTCTTGAGACTCAGGACCAATACCCAAAAAAAATATGCATTGTTCAGTGGGGTGATGAAATAGATAGTGCTGGACTAAAGGTTGGAGATAATATCACTGCTTCCATTGATGTTCAAAGCCGTGAATACAATGGGAAATGGTACACCGATGTTAAAGCTTGGAAAATAGAAAAAGGTTCCGGAAACTCATCTACAGACATGCCATCTATTGAGGATATGCCTGCGCCACCTCAATTTGAAGATGACGATCTGCCATTCTGATAAATTCTCTATCTAACGTATTGATTATATATTCCTTATAATATTTCGGACTATTAGGTCTGATTTTTATTGACATTGATGTTCGACGGATGTATATTTAAGACATAATACTCTTAAATATACACTTGATTTATATCCATGCTTTCGAAATCCTGTATCTATGGACTCCGCGCTTCCATCCTTCTTGCACAGAAAGATGTTGAAGAGTTTATCACGATACAGAAGATCAGCTCTGAACTGAACGTATCATTTTATTTTTTGACCAAAGTACTTCAACAATTAACGTATTCGGAAATTCTTGAATCCTATAAGGGTCCAAATGGTGGAGTTCGGTTGTCCAGAAGACCGGCCGACATAAGTTTTCGTGATATCGTCGTATCAATTGATGGAGAATACCTGTTAAAGGAGTGTATTTTGGGATTGCCCGGATGTGGATCAGAAAAACCTTGCCCGATGCATGAAAGCTGGACCCAGTTAAGGTTTAATCTTCAGAATCTAATGGAAGGTGTCTCTCTGGCCGATCTTGCAGCAGATCGTGGATTACGTTTGGCCGACGCCATTCCTGAACTCCGATCAATCGACCTTTAATTGCAGCCTTGACCAAAGTCAATTTTTTGACGTACATATTTAGGATAAAATACTCTTTATACCATAATCAAAACAAACCTGATCAAAATGAAAATTATTTATAAAACGGTATTGGTGCTTACTCTGCTCATAATGACAACAGCTTGTGGGGGCGAAACACAAAACAACTCATCAACTGCCAACCAGAATAACCGAGCTTCAGAACCCCAATTAACGGAATTTCAACTTGAACATGGGATCGGTCCTGTGACCTCGGTTGTAGACTTGGGTGAGTTGAATATGGAATGGGTAGAGGAGGGACGTCAGATCTTCGAAATGAAGTGTGAAATGTGTCATACAATGAATAACAGAATTGTCGGACCCCCGCTTGGCGATATCATGGAGCGTCGATCAGCTGCATTTGTGATGAATATGATTCTGAATCCACAGGAAATGACCAATAAACATCCTGAAGGACAACGATTATTGCGAGAATACATGACCATTATGCCATTTCAAAATGTTCAACGTGATCAAGCTCGTGCCATTGTAGAGTATTTAAGAACGCAGTCATCCGATTCATGACATTTAGAGTAGTTCGAACAGAAGTACATCTCATAATATGACCTAGTACGAACGCTGAATCGCATAAACAAACCAAACTCGTGGTTCCAAAACGGACACGGAAAACGATTGAATCGAAGCCAAACAACAACCCGATTCATCCCCCAAAATCAAAACAAAAACCTATGAAAACTTCAAAATTCAATAAAATGCGCGGATTACTGACAAGTGCCGGCATCGTTATTGTTTCGGCATTTCTACTCACAGGATGTCCCGGAAACCAACGCATGCTCGACACTTCAGATGCCGCACAAAAAGTCTATGTCGCACCCGGTGAGCATGATGAATATTATGCGTTTTTTTCCGGTGGATACAGTGGTCAATTAAGTGTATGGGGTCTCCCATCGGCCAGAATGCTGAAAGTAATCCCAGTCTTCTCACAGGATCCAGAAACTGGATACGGTTATTCTGAAGAGACAAAACCATTGTTTAACACAAGCTATGGATTTGTGCCTTGGGACGATTCTCACCATCCGCATATCTCTCAGACGAACGGAAACTCAGATGGTAGATGGATTTTTATCAATGCAAACAACACACCACGGGTTGCACGTATTGAACTTACAACTTTTGAGACAAAAGAAATTCTGGAACTACCTAACACAGGTGGTAACCATGCTTCTTCATTTGTGACATCAAATACAGAGTATATTATTGGTGCTACTCGTTTCAGTATTCCTTATGAGAAGGATTTGGATGTTCCAATAAGTACTTACTCTGATAGTTTCAGAGGCGCTCTGACATTTATCAAAGTTGACCCGACATCGGGTAGAATGGAAATAGACTTCCAAGTCGTTGTTCCTCCGTATAACTACGATCTTGGTCGTGCCGGCAAGGGTGTTTCAGCTGATTGGGTGTTCTTTACTACCTATAACACCGAAGAAGCACATACCATGCTTGAAGTGAATGCCTCAAGAAACGACAAAGATTTCGTAGCAGCTGTAAACTGGAAAAAAGCAGCTGAACTTGTTCGTCAGGGTCGTGGTAAAACTATGAGTGCTGAGTATTATCATAATTACTATGAAGGCAAACAAGGATTTGCTGTTTCAAAAGTTAACAATCAAGTTACAGTTCTTGATACGCGAGAAGTAGATAATTTTATCTACTATCTACCAACTCCAAAATCGCCACACGGAGTAGATATCGATCCTTCAGGTGAACTACTGGTCGCTGGTGGTAAATTAGCTACCGTCATACCAGTTCACTCATTCTCACGTATGATAAAAGCTATCGAAAACGAAGAGTTTGAGGAGTTTATAGATGGTATTCCTGTCCTAAAATATGACAGCACGATCATTGGTGAAGTAGAAAATCCGGGACTGGGTCCATTGCATACCGAGTTTGATGGTAAAGGATTTGCATATACTTCTGTTTACATTTCTTCAGAAATCGTTAAATGGTCGCTCGAGACATTTGAAGTAGTCGATCGAATCGACTCATACTATTCCATTGGACACCTGCTGATTACTGCTGGTGATAACAGGAACCCTGAGGCACGGTATATGGTTGGACTTACCAAAACTGCTAAAGATCGTTATTTGCCAACCGGACCTAAGCAAAATCACCCTGCACAGCTATATGATATATCTGGTGATAGAATGCAGTTATTGCTTGATTTCCCGACAATCGGAGAACCGCACTACGCACAAGCTATCCATGCCGATAAGATCAAACCGAATGTGAAGCAGATCTATGAAATGGAGGATAATGACCACCCATATGCACTTCAAAGAATCACTGAAAACCGGGTTGAAAGACAAGGTAATGTAGTTCGGGTTTACATGGGTGCAACAAGATCCCATTTCCGTCCCGACAACATTGAGGGCATTAAGGTAGGTGATACCGTATATATCCATCTAACAAATATGGAACAAGAATGGGATGTGGTACACGGTATTGCAATAAAAGGTGCTCCTAATTCCGAGATCTTGGTTGCTCCGGGACAAACAAAGACTCTGAAATGGACTCCGACACGTACCGGTATCTATCCATTCTATTGTACAGCTTTCTGTTCAGCCCTCCATCAGGAGATGCAGGGATACATCCGTGTATCGGCAGCTAACTCAAATGTGCCTCTGAGCTGGAAAACAGGTATTAATTAATGGTTCAATATTTCATTTATGGCTGAACATCAATTGAGTTAATTGATTGAGTCAAAGACATATATAGACAATGACGAAGTATCGGATCCGGTGTGTTATCGGATCCGGCTTCAACCAGGTTAAGGATATCATTATGAAAATCAGCTCAAAAGTATACATGGCACTTGCAGCACTATTATTGATACCGCTGTATTTCATGCCGTTCTGGTCCATTAAAATGAGTGCTCCCCAATATCCAGAGGGTATTGGAATGTATATTCATATTAATGATGTAACGGGACACAAACGACACGACTTAAAAAGCATTAATACCTTGAACCATTACATTGGAATGGGTGAGATTCACAAGGAAGATTTTAAAGAATTCAAGATAATGCCCTGGGTATTCGGAGTCCTGATCGCTCTTGGTTTACTTGCTGCTACAACAGGTAGTTTAAAATTAAGTATGCTTTGGGTTGTATCTATGATCTTGCTGGCAGTTGTGGGATTTGCTGATTTTTATATGTGGGGATATGATTATGGTCATAATCTCAGTCCAGATGCACCAATAAAAGTACCCGGGATGAGTTACCAACCTCCTTTACTTGGTTGCAAGCAGCTACTAAATATTCGGGCATGTTCGATTCCACATACCGGATCGATTTTTATTGGCCTATCGATGTTTTTTGGAGTTTGGGTGGTGATAAAAGAAAAGTTTATCGGCCCGAAATGAGTCATAACGCGGCCTGTAAATATGGTCGCATGTTTGTGGATGGTTAACATCCTGCGGATTCATATCCGCTCCAATTGTTTTATGGAATACCAATACATACTGTCGTTTAACCCTAAGATCTATGAGATCCAAATATATACTTATAGTGTTGTTTGTATCAGCACTTGGATGGGTGTCCTGCACCGATTCAAAAATGCAAACCGAAGATTTGCGTTCTGTGAAAATCAATATGAACGTGGATAAAATCGACTACGGAAATGCAATTTGTGCTTATACCGGCGAAACAATCAAGACTACCCGATATGGTGGCCGAATCGAGCTGAAAAATGGGACAACGTTTGATTTTATGTCGACTGAGTGTACCGCTGCCTTTTATATCAACTATGATAAAAAAGATGAAATCGCTCAAATTAAAATAACTGATTTTGCCCATGGTGTTCAGCTACTTCCAGTCGATCAGCTGTTGTATCTGAGGAGTCCGCTTCGTCCGAGTCCCAATGGACTTTTTTTAACCGCTGTTGAATCATCCAATCTCAAAATGCTTGAGTATATATCAGATGCATATCCGGGTGAATACGTGACGTGGGATGAGGTTCTAAAAATTGTTCAAAACGAGATGGACCTTGAATCACACAAAGCGAATTCTTCACTTAGAAAAAATCGAGCTGAATAGGAGAAGGTATGAAAAATGTAATTTTAATAGCGTTCATTGCCATGATAGCTTTCGCATGCACGCCAAGTCCTCAACCTATACATTTTGGAAGTGATCAATGCGAACACTGCCGCATGCTAATCACAGAAGCAGAATATGCATCACAACTACTAAATCATCAATCCAAGTCCTACAAATTTGATTCAATTGAGTGTCTGGCTGCGTTTGATCTGACCTCAGAAGAAAGGTCAAATATTCACTCAATGTGGGTGCCCGACTTTATTAACAGAGATATCTGGATTGATGCCGAATTGGCGATATATCTGCATAGTGAAACCTTGAGAAGCCCAATGGGGCTATTTATATCCTCTTACCAGAATAAAGAGGACGCACTCCAAATGCAGCATGAATACGGTGGACAAATACTCACCTATAGTGAGGTGTTATCGTTGGTTGAGAAAAGTTGGTTTGATAAAAAACCGGCCACAGTTGAATAAATGTAGATTTGAACATCAATTTGCATTGGCATATGAGAATGCGAAATGAGCGAATTGTAAGAACTGAAATGTTGAAACCATGAAGCAATTACTACTCTTTATCGTGATGCAGCTTGTGCTTGGGATTTGCATACACCCACAATTGTATGCAATATCAAAGAACTTATCACAAGAATCTGATAAGGATGATGTAATTATCCGCGTCGGTGCTAATCAATCCTTTACGTCGATCAATAAGGCCATTGAATCAGCACCTTCAGGTACAACTATTGTAGTTGAAGCTGGCATCTATTCCGAAGGCGAGATCATCATTGATAAACCGATCACTTTGATTGGGGAAGGCTTGCCTGTGATTGATGGTGAACGAAAGGGATATATTTTCATTATCAGGGCAGATAATGTTACTGTAAATGGATTTGAGATCAAGAATACGGGACAAAGCTATGTGCGGGATTTCGCCGCCATTATGATTGAAAGATCAAAGGATTTCACTATCGAAAACAATGTCATAGACGATGTGTTCTTTGGAATATATCTGGCTCAAACACAGGGGGGGATTATTCGTGGGAATAGGATAGAGTCCTACGATTTACGTGAAGCTAGTTCTGGAAATGGAATCCACTTGTGGAGTGTGAAAGATCCGCAGATCATCGAGAACGAAGTTTATGGTATGCGAGACGGTATTTACCTCGAGTTTGCTGAGAACGCTGTAATCCATGGGAATATCAGTAACAACAATAACAGATATGGTTTACACTATATGTTCTCAAATGGAGGCAGTTACTACAACAACACATTCAACAGAAATGGTGCTGGAGTTGCAGTTATGTATTCTGAAGGTGTTGAAATGAAGAACAATGTCTTTGAACATAATTGGGGCGGATCTGCATATGGTCTGTTACTCAAGGATATCAGGAACAGCACAATTTCTGGTAATCGATTTTATAAGAATACAGTTGCGATCTACTCAGAAGCATCAACAAACGTAGAGATTACACAAAATCATATTGAATTGAATGGATGGGCCGTGAACATCAAATCAAATAGTTTCAATAACAGGTTCACCAGAAACAACTTTATTGAAAACAGCCTGGATGTTCGAACGGACTCCCCACGAAACCACAACCTCTTCGAAGGTAATTATTGGAGCAATTATGATGGGTACGACCTGGATCGAGATGGTGTAGGTGATATTCCTTATCGACCTGTAAGTCTTTTTTCTGTGATCATCGAAAAACAACCTGAATCATTAATTCTTTTAAGAAGCATGTTCATTCGATTGTTAGATACGGCAGAGAGAATTATGCCCGTACTTACCCCAAAAACACTATTTGATGAAAAACCAAGCATGGAGCGTATAAAATGATCCACATCCAACATCTTAAAAAATCATTTGGTCCGTTAAGTGTGCTCAAGGGAATTAACCTTGACATTCCCGAGGGACAGGCTACCGGTTTGGTAGGACCAAACGGAGCCGGCAAAACGACGCTAATTAAATCCATGCTCGGCCTGACCAAAGCAGACTCTGGCCAGATTAAAATCAATGGTACAGAATTGAATGGAAACTGGGAGTATCGGCGTGACATAGGGTATATGCCACAGGTTGCAAGATACCCGGAGAATATGAAAGTCCATGAACTGCTCACCTTCATTAAAGGACTACGCGATCAGGAAGCAGTCAATGAGAAAGAACTGATCGAGCAGTTCAACCTGGGATCTGAATTGAACAAGATGCTTAGAAATCTTTCCGGGGGCAATCGTCAGAAGGTAGGAGCTACACTTGCAATGATGTTTGATCCCAAAATTTTGTTTTTTGATGAACCCACTGCCGGACTGGATCCACGCGCCAGTCATCGTTTCAAGCAAAGGGTTCAATCAGAAAAAGATAGTGGTAAAACCATCATTATTACATCGCATATCATGAGTGAACTCGAACAGCTGGTAGACCATGTAATTTTTATTTTGGAGGGAAATGTAAGGTTCTATGGTCGTATGGATGATCTTTTAAAACAAAGTAATGAATCCAGGCTGGAAAGTGCTATTGCCAGATTAATGGATGACTCTGTGGAGGTAGCGTCATGAATAAACTTGCTCACATTGTTAAAAGTGAATTAACAAGTTTGTTACGGGGGAAGTGGGTACTTGGCTATGGACTCATATTTCTGGTGCTGACGGATGTGTTGTTACGATTTGGTGGTGGCGGACCCGAAACACTTTTAAGCTTGTCGAATGTCATGTTGCTATTCATACCATTGGTAGGAATGATATATGGCATTTTATACATATACCAATCACGCGAGTTTGTTGAGATGTTATTAACGCAACCAGTGGACCGGAAAACCTTGTATTGGGGGCTATATCTTGGTATTTCAATACCATTGATGTCTGCATTTGTATTAGGAGCAGCACTGCCATTGGGTTGGAATGGAATTCTTAACAATGAAGTAGCTTCAACATTATTGGTACTTGGACTCGGCGCTGTTCTGACCTTGATTTTTGTATCACTCGGATTTGTGTTGGGTCTGGCTTTCTATGACGATAGGATCAAAGGCTTCGGATTCACGATTGTTATATGGTTGTTTCTGGCCATTCTCTATGATGGATTGATCTTGCTATTGATCTTCACCTTTGGTGATTATCCACTTGATAAATTTGTGATTGTTGTTTCTATGCTAAATCCAATTGATTTGGCTCGAATAATGGTAATGCTTGAGTTTGATATCTCGGCTCTTATGGGTTACACAGGTGCTGTTTTCAACCGATTCTTTGGAAGTGGGTTTGGTTTGTTGACGGCTGCCTCGATGCTTGCCCTTTGGTTGATAGTCCCGATGTGGACTGGACTAAGCGTCTTTAAAAGGAAAGATTTTTAAAAAACTGTTGGTAGGGTTAAATCACCCATAAAACAAAAAAGCCGAGGCTTCGGAAGGAGCGTCGGCTTTCTTTTTTATTGCTAAGTTTTGGTCAGTTCTATTGAGAACTAATGCATTGAATTTGATCGATCATTGATTTTGTTGATCCGTATAAAAGTATCATGCATCTGCAGTTTCCAGATAAGGAAGATTAATTTCTTTCAGACTGCTCAAGTTTTCGCCTTGAAATGCGTCCATGTTTGCAATTTCCTTAATGCGATTAAACCCTTCTTCCAGATTTTTTCTTACGTTGTCAAGATACTTCTGGGTCTTGGCATCCGTTTCATCAGACATTAATACCAGTTTGTCAAAGTAATCGATGTTCATTTCATATTCTTTGGCAAACATATGTGGCCTATGTGCAGGGACAAGTGAATCACCTCTTCCATAAATATGGTCGGTCATCTGTTCAAGAGAATAGGGACCTGAAAACCAAGCGAGATTGGGTCCTGGACAGATTGCCTGAGGACCCTTTTGCTCTTTGATAATACCCAATTTGATCAAACTGCCATTTCCAAGGTGGTCACACAGACATGTTTTAGCATAAACATCATCCAACAACTTTGTCTTCTCTGCCTCGGTAGAATCACTTGCTTTGATCTGTGATATTTTCAGCAATTGATACTCAGTAGATGCAGTACAAATTGGCTGGGTTGTAAATTCCGTATTGGTTTTCAAAAAGCCCTTCGGACAAGGAGAGCCGGGCTTATTGGTATCGACTCTATCAGAAGTCCAGCGCTCAGATCCTGTTCTTCTGAGGTTGTTGAACGGAACCCCCAGTGGAGACACTTTGCTTAAATACAGATCATCTACACCTGCATTAATCATTAATTGCAAAGTTGGGTCATCGACACAGGTTGCCTCAGGAACTACCAGGAAAGGCGTTCCCCAACCTGTTCCATCAACTCCAAACTCTTTAATGAGCCGCTCTTGTTCTCCGAAAATCCCAATTCCGCCTTGAACTGTAATTCGAGGAGCCTCTGTCATAGCAGATTCAGGATATTCCCAACCCATTTTTTCATAAAATGCACGTATAACAGGCTTAAGTTGCGTGGTAAGTTCTTCCTTTCGATTCTTGAACTCATCCAGAATTGTAGGAAGCAAGCGTCCATCACTATAAAATGCATGTCCACCACAATTCAATCCCGATTCGATGCGGTACTCAGCAACCTCAAGGCCGTTCTTTGCGAGGAATTTACCTTGTATCAGTGCTGACCTGAAATCACTGACTTTAAGAATGATTTTTTTTCGAAGATTTCCGGTTGAATCTCTATAAAATTCCTTGAAGTTCGAAATATATCCATACAGTCGAGGATTAAAACCTGCAGATAATACCACTGCCGATTCAACCACACTGTTCGCGAAACCCCGCAATGCCGCACATGCATCACTAAACTCTGAGCTCAACTGCATTTCGTTGCTATCATAACCAAGATGGTCAACTTTTGACATGATGTTAACATCGATAGAACCTGCAACAAGGGCATTATTCAGATTTTTTTCGATGGATTCTTTTTCGTGCGAAGGAGCCATATTCTGAAGTCCGAGCCACATTTTACGCAACGAATTATCGGTAGGTAGTAGACTGAAATATCGGTCCTTTTCACTACCTACACCAAAATTTGATGACTTCAGATCATTAAATTTTCTCTGAACAATTTCGTGCATCATATCCAGATAAGCCGTAATTCTCTTAGCTCTTCCATCGGGGGCATTTCTGGGTATTGATTTGAATGCGAGTCCATACTCCGCAGAGTAGTGTTTCCTGATTCTCTCAAGTAATAGATCGTCTACTATTGAAACCACAGATGTGATACCTAAATGTGCTACTCTGATAGGGGAATCAATGGAGTGTCCGGTTCCCATAACCGGAATGTGAAAAGTGTGATGATTAACAGCCATAACTTTATTATCGATTAATAGATACAGAAAAAGATAAGATACATGAATTATATCAGACAATATAGTCTTTTATCTGTAAAAATATGTGGCGTGGATATTCCAGAGCCACTATCGCTATCCAATCAATTGCATGTATTTTGATGACAGTCTAGTGGGCAAATTCAGCGACAATCGCACTATCGCTATCCAATCAATCGCATGGTGCCACTTGTATTTCTCTACGATGTATCTCAGCGGCACTCATTTCACGAATGATCGTCATCAATGATCGAGCATCATGGTATGAAGCTTTGAGGTGGTGTCCTTTGGGACCAAATTTCGCCTCGGGTGTAGTATCTAAACCGAACTGATACCATCCGCTGTACTCATGATCGAGTTGGTTGTTTTTAATATACTCCCACAGCTTTATAAAACTTCCCATGTATTTATCATACTCATCAGGATATAGGTCAGCCATCAGAAATAATGTGTTCAGCCCTTCTGCCTGTGCACACCAGCTTTTTGAGTCATCTACTATGGTAAACTTTCCATCTTTAATTTGAAGCCCAGCTCTGAAGAATCCTCCATTCTTTGAGTCAAATCCATTTTTCAAGGCGAAATCAACCATTTGTTTGGCATACTTAAACGTCAGTGAATCATCTTCGAGTGCAAGTCCGTACGAAGCCTCAATCAACATGGCAGCAGCTTTGATATTGTTTCCGTATGAAATGTGATCCAATTCAAGGTTATTCTTTATAGTTTGCTCGCCCATACCAGCAAATGATACCGGGGTCCAGTCAATTTCGGAATATAGAGTCAAGGTACCCGGATTTACACGGATGACGTCACGGACAAGCTCCAGAAGTTCTTCAAGTCTTATACCAACGGTTGGATCAGGGCAGATATGATATAATTCGGCAAAAGCTTCCATTAAGTGAATGGATGTATTCTGGCCTTTAGGTGGAATTCCATTATACCATTCATGAATAGCTGTACCATCTCGTTGCATATAATTAAAGTAACCACCATTCTGATTATCATATGCATGTGAGTCAAGCCAACGGAAGGTGTTCGTTGCAGCGATGAGTGCTTCACGTTCTCCCGATGCTGCTGCATAAGCCGCTAATGCATATATCGCAAAACTGATACTGTATGAATCTTTTATGATATCCCCATTTTCATCCGGTACCGGATTCCCTTGACGATCGACCACATCAAAGAATCCACCGAATTCATGGTCATACATCTTCTCCATCAAAAACGTATATCCGTGGCGGGCATACCCGATCATTTCATCACGGTTTTCGACGAAAGCGGTTGCATGAGATGCTGTCCATATCAAACGAGCTTGAGTTACCAACGATTTGTTCGAGTTTTCATTTTGTGACCAATCATGGTTGAAATTGGTTATGAATCCTCCATATTCCGAGTCGATAGCCCCAGGAAACCAAGGATTTACTGTATGATGAAAGAATGTGTTTTTTAGTTCTAAGAGCAGCTCTGATCTATCTGCATCACTTAGTTCCACTTTTTTAAACTCTGACCGATTATCAGACCTGTTGCACCCAGCGATGATTAACAAAGTGATCATGAAGCTGGTTGTGATTACTCTCATGTCTCTACCCCCCCTTATGTGGCTGAAGAACAATTTTTAAAATTTATATGAACCCAAATCGTGTACCGACATTTGGTACACCATATGAGGTCAGATTTAAGACATCCCCTTTACACAAATACGCTAAATCGGACTAAAAAGTCAATGTTTTGGAGTCCAAACAGGGCACTTAGGCAATAAATGTAAACAGTTGCGTAGCAGTTGTTATGTGAGGATATCTTAATACGCATTTCATGTCAAACTCAAGGTGTATGACTTCATGCTCAATGGAGGTTTTTAACTTTCAAAATCAAAGACCCTACATAATTTGAAAAATGTTTTAAAGATAGTTGTTTATAAATACTTGTTTTTATATATAGTCAGTGATAACCAACGAAGGTTATTAAACAAATACAACCAATCTTAGGAGTTACATATGAATTTTGAAAAGTATCGTGATTATGCCCCATTAATTCTCAGGATCGGAGTAGGATTGATTTTCATAGTTGCAGGCTATGGAAAGCTTACTGGAATCGATGGTACAATCAGTTTTTTTGGAAATATTGGAATTCCAATGGCCGGAGTAATGGCTTGGATTGTTGCTATTGTTGAATTCGTAGGAGGAATAATGGTTCTCGCCGGATTCAGAATGTCATACGCTAATATTTTATTGGCTATCATTATGTTTGTAGCGATTTTGACCACAAAGCTCGGCTCAGATGACATGTTCAGGGCTATGCGTCTTGACCTGATGTTAATGCTGGCTAACCTTGCACTTCTTACACTGGGAAGCGGAAAACTATCAGTTGACGAAATGTCTAAAAAATAGTTAATTGATATAAGGATGTCCCACAGGTATACTCTATGGGACATTCTTTTTAATCAATCATAGCTTGATATAGTAATGTCCGAATTTTTCCTTGGATGTCAGACCCTGTTGATGGTATCAATTGAGTGAAGAAAACAACAACCAGACGATCTTTGGGACTTACCCAGTATGTCGAATGATAGGCTCCGCCCCAGCCAAAATCTCCCACGGATCCAGGAGTGCCACGCGCACCCACATCCATTAGAACGTCAAAAGCGAGACTTATACCCTCACCATTTCTAAAATGAACGTCAACCAGGTGATTTACGGTCAGTAACTCTACCGTTTTCGGACTTAGTATTCGAATTCCGTCAAGTTCACCTCCATTCAACAACATCTGAAGAAACCTGGCATAGTCGTTGGCTGTGGAGATTAGTCCTGCACCCCCTGAATAACTTACTTTTGGTCCATGAGTGTAATGTCCTTGTCCCACACCAAAACCAGGATCCGGCGCCCGTTCAATGCCTCGGCTTGGTGTTGCTGAATATACGGTTGCCACCCTGTCGTGTTTGTAATCGGGTACATAAAAATGAGTATCATTCATCGACAATGGTGCAAGAATTTTTTCCGAGATGAATTCATACAACGACAATCCACTTACTACCTCAATCAAAGCCCCAAGTATATCGGTTGAATAACCATAAACGAATTTTTCGCCTGGGTGTGCATCCATTGGTAGGGACGCCAACCTTCGAATGGTCTCCCGTACAGGTTCATCTCTATGAGCAAAGTACCAGCCCTGCATTCCGGCTTCACGCCACAATTCTTGTGCCGGACCGTAACCATAACTGATGCCTGCTGTATGAGTGAGTAAGTCCCTAATTGTAATCTGGCGTCTTGCATCAACTACATCATAACCACTTCCATCATCTCGTGCGACAGCAACTTTAGTTTGAGCGAATTCTGGCATATACTTACTTACAGGATCATTGATCAACAATTTGCCTTCCTCTTGTAAGATCATAATTCCCACACTGGTAATCGCTTTTGTTTGCGACGCAATTCTGAACATGGAATCCATGGTCATACGCTCTGCCGACTCAACATCACGATAGCCAAAAGATTCCTGAAACAAAACCTTGCCATCACGAAGTACCATTGCAACACCACCGGCAATCCGCTGTTGTTCGCTGTATTCGTTAAACATATCAGAAAGACGCTTTAGGCGTTCTGATGAAAATCCTGCGTCTTCAGGTGAAACCGTTTCAAATGTTTGAGCATGAATGACCGGGCCTGTAAGTAGAATGGCACAGACGATTAAGATGAATCGAAAGACAAAGAATCTGTTCATATTTTTAGAAATCATAAAAACTCTAAGATTAAGGACAAAGTAGACATAAGAGTGCAACCTAACATAATTTACCAGTTGAGTCAATCGTGTTGGATAATATCAAATCCGAAATACATAAGAGCATCGGATGCTAGATGATTAAAGTCTTCAATCATGCGAGGAGTAAGTCGGCTCAACTGTACATTGTTTATTTTTGAGTCAAGAACATTATGAATCGTATCTGTTGTAAACCAGTATTTATGGTCGATTTCACCGAAGGTTGTATCGTGGAGTCCCGATTTACGAATCACTTTTTTTGACTTTAAACGCAATTTATCCAATTCGACGGGCTCGATTTTGGCAAACCTGAACAACTCTTGAGAAATACCGAATGGATCATTTACAACATCTTCAAACTTGATGACTTTCAAATTCGGGATCATTTTTTTGTATAGCTGTACATCAATGGCCATTTGCCTATAGATTTTCGCTGCTTCAACCGCTGATTTCCCCCTTCGTATGTAACCATCGCACAGAGAATACCCATTCCTCACCAAAAGAATGAAAAAGAGATCAGGATAAATCTGTAAAAGAGTTTTTGTGTACCTGATATCATTATTAACCGATTTTAGACAAAGAACAGATTCCGCGATCTCTTCGTATGTATAAACCTCATTTTCAGATTTATATCTGTTCTCCGGATGATTTAGATTCAACATCTTATAGTTGAACAATGCATGATCGATCAAATGCCGCCCGAAAAACCTACCTCTCATGATATTACCAACAAACATCAGTTTCGATTCGTCGAATAGCTGTCCCGTTTCTCGAATAGACGAACAAACCTTTGGATGTGACTGCAAAATATTCCAGACAATGTTGGTTCCACCTCGAGCGAAACCAGACAGAATGATAACTTTCTTGTTTAAAAGATCCATTACACTAATAATTGGTACAAAATACAGTGAAGTTGCACGAGGGTAAGTCGGCACTGGGGGTATTTTACCAATACAGTAAACTCGCAATAATCCTCAAGGAGTTCAAATAAATTCTGTATAGCTCTCAAAACTGACTAAAGTCATATTTTTAACCGACATGTTCTTGTATAATATCAATGTACGTTCGGTAATGCTTTTGCCGTGGAATGACTTCTGCCAATCCAAACATTACCGGCTCCACATTGCACATTATTTTGACTGGAGGGAATCATGTCGTCGTCCAAACTGATCATTGATGCCAACGAAGCTGTTGCAAAAGTTGCTTATCAACTCAATGAAGTAATCGCTATATATCCGATCACACCATCATCCGCCATGGGTGAATTGTCTGATGCATATGCCGCTGCAGGTCAAAAAAACATTTTCGGCACGGTCCCGACGGTTATTGAAATGCAAAGCGAAGGTGGTGCAGCCGGTGCAGTTCACGGGTCCTTGCAAAACGGTGCGTTAACCACCACTTTTACTGCGTCACAGGGGCTCCTGCTGATGATTCCGAACATGTATAAAATTGCCGGTGAACTTACATCCATGGTAATGCATGTTGCCGCCAGGTCGTTGGCCACATCGTCATTATCAATTTTTTGTGACCATAGTGATGTAATGGCAACGCGCTCCACTGGATTTGCAATGCTTTGTTCAAATTCGGTACAAGAGGCCATGGACTTCGCCTTGATTGCCCAGGCAGCAACGCTGACCTCAAGAATACCCATGCTGCACTTTTTCGACGGATTCAGAACATCTCATGAATTGATGGATGTCGAAGAAATTCCTTCATTGGTGATGAAGGCAATGATCCCATCTACATTGGTTCACGCTCACAGAAGACGAGGATTGTCTCCCGAGAGACCATTTATCAGGGGGACTGCTCAAAATCCTGATGTTTATTTTCAGACACGAGAAGCTGTTAATCCGTTTTATTCTGCCTGTCCGGAACATGTGAGGATGGCAATGTCTCAATTTGGTGACTTGACGGGCAGAAAATATGATCTGGTTGACTACTATGGTGATAATGAGGCAGACAGGATAATTGTCATTATGGGGTCCGGCGTTGAAACGGTTAAAGAAACCATCGATTTTTTAAATTCACACGGTGAAAAAACAGGTGTCATCAGCATCAGATTGTATCGGCCATTTCCTGCTACAGACTTACTCGAAAAAATTCCGGCGACTGTAAAGAAAATAGCAGTTCTTGATCGCACCAAAGAACCCGGTGCTATAGGTGAACCATTATATCAAGATGTTATCACAGCACTTCATGAGAGCCAGGATTCGGGAAACTGCCCATTACTATTTGAACCAAAAGTTGTTGGTGGACGCTACGGATTGTCATCGAAGGAATTTACTCCGGCCATGGTGAAGGGTATATTTGACGAACTTAAACGGGACAGACCCAAAAATCACTTTACTATCGGTATCAATGATGATGTTAGTGGATCAAGTCTGTCCTACGACAATAACTTCGATACGGAGTCTCCTGAAGTTTTTAAAGCGATGTTCTATGGACTTGGGGCTGATGGAACGGTCTCTGCGAATAAAAACTCAATCAAGATTATTGGCGACCACACTAAGTACCATACCCAGGGCTTCTTTGTCTACGATAGTAAAAAATCTGGATCGATGACCACTTCACATCTCCGGTTCAGTCCAAAACCTATCAGATCAGCTTATTTGATTACTCGTGCTAACTTTATTGCATGCCACCAACCGCAATTCCTCGACAAGTTTGATATGCTGCGCTACATCAAACCGGAAGGCACGTTTCTGATCAACCATCCTGCTCCGGCTGATGAAGTTTGGATGTCACTTCCGATAAAAGTTCGAAATCAGATTCGGGAACTTGACCTAAAAGTCTATAGTATTGACGCTGAAGCTGTAGCCAGACAGGCAGGAATGGGCAATAGAATCAATACAGTTATGCAAGCTTGCTTCTTTGCAATAGCTGGTGTAATCCCTAAAAACGAAGCTATTGATGCAATAAAAGAAGGGATTAAAAAAACGTATGGGAAACGGGGTGACAAGATTATCAAAATGAACTTTGAGGCAGTTGATAGTGCCTTGGCCCACCTTCACAAGATTTTTGTGCCTCAATTTGATAATGATGAAGTACAGATCAAACAGGATTTGGTCGATTATTATGCTGATGCCGATGACTTCGTGAACAATGTAACGCGTCAGATCATTGAAGGTAATGGTGATAGTTTACCCGTAAGTGCGATGCCGGCTGATGGTACCTATCCAAGTGGAACCACTCATTTCGAAAAAAGATGTATCGCATCCGATGTCCCGGTGTGGGACCCCAACATTTGTATTCAATGCGGGAAGTGTGCCATGGTATGTCCACATGCCGTAATCCGAATCAAGGCTTTTGATGAGGCCTTGATGGATAGTGCACCTGTAGGATTCAAGACAATGAAGGCAAAAGGCAAGGAATGGCCAGATGGGACGGCATACACCATACAAATTTCACCGGAAGACTGCACCGGTTGTAGCTTATGCGTTGAGGTTTGCCCTGCTAAAGATAAATCGAATGTGTCGCACAAAGCATTGGATATGATGCCTGTGGCACCGATAATGGATGAACAATCCAGGCATTTCAGTTGGTTTTTAGGTTTACCCGAAGCCGACAGAACTAATATCAGAGTCGACTCGGTGAAAGGGTCTCAATTCCTTCAACCACTTTTTGAGTTCTCCGGTGCTTGCGCAGGATGTGGTGAAACACCATACATTAAACTGGCGACCCAGCTCTTTGGAGACCGCATGCTTGTGGCTAATGCTACTGGGTGCTCATCGATTTATGGAGGTAATTTACCCACTACTCCTTGGACCAAAAATAAAGATGGGCGGGGTCCAGCTTGGAGTAACTCCCTGTTCGAAGACAATGCGGAATTCGGATTAGGATATCGTGTTGCCGTTGACAAAAAGCGGGCACACGCTGAAGAACTGGTCGAAAAACATGCGAACTTATTGGGCAAGGAGTTCACAGATCAAATACTTTCGAATCTTCAACTCGATGAAGCAGATATTTACCGACAAAGAGAACTGGTAGCCGAGCTGGAGAAAAAAATCAGCACACAACTTGCGAATCTAACACAAGGTGAACTCTTTGAAGATTTGGGTATGTTGAAAGAATTGAGCGAGTATCTGGTTCGAAGATCAATTTGGATCGTAGGTGGTGATGGTTGGGCATATGATATCGGGTTTGGTGGACTCGACCATGTGATCGCTTCAGGGCGAGACGTAAATATTCTAATTTTGGATACTGAAGTATATTCTAATACTGGTGGGCAGATGTCCAAAGCAACTCCTTTGGGTGCCGTTGCAAAATTTGCAGCTGGTGGAAAGCCGAATCCGAAAAAGGACCTGGCACTTCAGGCTGTAACATATGGAAATGTCTTTGTAGCCAGAATTGCCATGGGTGCAAATGATACTCAGACAGTCAAGACACTGATTGAAGCCGAGCGCTTTAGAGGTCCTTCGATCATCATTGCGTATAGTCATTGCATAGCACATGGATATGATATGAAGAACGGCTTAACACAGCAAAAACTGGCGGTTGAAAGTGGGTATTGGCCATTGTTCAGATTCAACCCTGACCTGATGTTTGAAGGCAAAAATCCATTTCAGTTGGACTCCAAAAAACCTGCGATACCCTTCAAAGATTACGCTTACAATGAAACCCGATATCAGATGTTATCGGCTATAGATGCTAAAGCTGCGGTTGTAGCAATGAAAAACGCACAACAAGCGGTTAATGACAGGTGGAAATGGTATGAGAACATGGTAACCATGTTTGAACCCATCAAGCCGGCATCATCAGAATCAACTAATAATTAATGGAGGAAGTATGGATCTGTCCACCACCTATATGGGACTCAAACTGAAGAATCCGTTGGTACCATCTGCCTCACCCCTGTCAAGAAGTGTTGACGCAGTAAGGCGACTTGAGGATGCCGGTGCATCTGCAATTGTTCTGTATTCATTATTTGAGGAACAAATCAACCACGATGTCGAGAAAGTGGATCATTATCTGACAACGTACAGTGAAAGTTATGCTGAGGCACTAAGTTATTTTCCGGAGCCTGAAGCTTTCAATAATTTGTATGCGGAAGAGTATTTAGATCATATTCAAGAGCTCAAAAAAACAATTGAAATCCCAGTTATTGCCAGTCTCAATGGAGTCTCTGAGGGCGGATGGATGGAATACGCAAAAAAAATGGAACAGGCCGGGGCAGACGCCATCGAACTGAATATATATTATCTGGCTGCAGATCCGGCTGTAAGTGGCCGTGAAGTAGAAAGAATGTATATCGATGATGTCAAAAAGGTCAAAAAGAACCTCGGTATCCCTGTTTCTGTGAAACTGGGACCATACTTTAGCTCATTTGCTAATATTGCTGTCGAGTTGGATAATGCGGGGGCAGACGGACTGGTTCTGTTCAATCGATTTTATCAGCCCGATATTGATCTCGAAACAATGGAGGTTTCTCCATCTTTGGTTTTGAGCTCAAATTACGAAAAAAGGCTTCCCATGCGATGGATCGCGATTCTTTATGGCCAATTACGTGCCAGTCTTGCAGCGACCTCAGGAGTGCACAATGCAGAGGATGCCATAAAAATGATACTCTGTGGAGCTGATGTCACAATGCTGGCATCCGTATTATTGAGAAAAGGTATTGAGCACCTGAATGAAATTCTGATCGACTTTCAGGCGTGGATGATAGAGCACGAGTACGAATCGGTCAAAGAAATGAAAGGCAGCATGAGCCACAGAAATGTGGCTGAACCCGCTGCCTTTGAACGTGCAAACTACCTGAAAATTCTACAAAGCTTCAGATAATCAAATTGAAGTGAATCACTTGGTTGAACCTTTTTCGATAGCAATGCGGACATGTTCCAGATGATGTCTGCAATGCCATGCGTATAATCCCAATACATCAATCAATCTGAAGGTTTTGTCCTGCTCGGGATGATAATAGGTCTTGTTCCAGTCCTCTTCATCCATGCTGTCCATTAACCATACCCAGCGACCATGCACACCTTCGAGCATAAGAAGTGACAAATCGACGGGAGCCTCATCTGCATCAGGCAAAGAAGCCCAGCCGTTCTGCGAATAGGGTTTTATAGTTGGGTTATCCTCTGTAAGCGCCAGCTTGAATCTCATAAATGCATTCATATGACTATCGGCACAATGGGTAATAACTTGTCTTACTGTCCAACCCTCCTCACGATAGGTGCATTCGAGATCTTCCTCATCTAAATCGATAACCAAGTCGGTCAATGTTTCGGGAAAATCATCAATGATTTCAATCAATTCATCAATCTGATCCATTTCAATACGTTGGGTATTATCGTATTTACCTACTGGAAATCTCAATTTATCGTCACTCATATGGCCTCCATGGGTTTGTTTTGAGAAAAATACACTCTTTTACCATGTGTTCAAATATTGCAGACGCAATACACGCATGTAATAAAATATATATGTACTTAGCCTGAAAATCGTCGTATCTTACCGCGCTGCACGGGTTAAATACATAAAAACTAATGCATAACATCTACGCCCGAATAAACATTAACAACTGTTAAAACCTACCAAAAAAAATGAAAACGCTAGTAAAAACGATTTGTGTCGCCTTGATTATCCCAGCTCTTGTAGCATGCTCACAGCAAACAGAAACAACCGATACCGCCATGGTAACCACTGTCGATTTGACAGAATGGGAATCATTCGGTGAGGAAATTGACGCTACTGACGTAGTTGCACTCGATGCAGTTATCGATGAATTTACACTCGAAACTGAAGTTGAGTATACAATTTCAGGTACACTTGTCGAGGTTTGCCAGAGTAAAGGCTGCTGGACCGTGTTGACTACTGAAGATGGCAGATCTATTAAAATGACATTCGCCAATTACAGTTTCTTTCTTCCAACGGATGCAGCCGGACGTGAGATTATCGCCGAAGGTGTTGGCTTCAAAAAAGTTAGTTCTGTAGATGAGCAACGTCACTATCTCGAAGATGCAAATGCAACTGAAGAAGAAATTGCAGCAGTCACCGAGGAGAAAATAGAATATGCTTTCGAGGCTAAAGGTGTTTTACTCAAGAAAGTAACTGTAGAAGCCGTTGAAGAAGAAACCCAAACTGAGGAATAATTTCCCCATTTGAGATATCTTTTTTTTATATCACTATTTCTATTAGGAGTTTTACTGGCCTGGCATCTTACACCAGGTCAGTCAGATTCCGATCTGATCAACGACGATATTGATTACCTGCCCGTCGAGAATTTACGTGATGCAATGCAGGAACGTATGTCAGAAATGTTACGCATACGAGAGTCGATCCAGGAAGGCAAACAACCTGAGATCAGACCATTTACAAAGTTTTCTGGACTACCCCATTCCGAGTTTGTGGACGATGTGAGTGAACATCAGGATTTCTTTAAAGTTTTCGATGAAATGTATGGTCAAATCTTCACGTCATCCGATCCACGGCAACAGTTCAATATAGTGGCAAACAGTTGCGCAGCTTGTCATCAAACCGTATGTCCCGGACCACTTCGCTCCATTCGTCGCCTACCTGTAATTGCAGATATTGGTCTTGTTTCGCCACTTGATTGATTTGATGTATACATGAACACTCATTTTGCATATGTATAAAATATGTGTAATTTGAAACATGATAAAACGCGGCTCTACAACTAATCCATTCAACAGATTCACTGATCATGGTTGGAGTTGGGATGAAGAAATACCACCCGATGAACGTGGAAATCCCAAAACCCAATTTATACAGGATTCAACAGCCAGCATTATATCTACAAATACATCACCTGATGTCCCATTTGATGCTTCAATCAACCCGTACCGGGGATGTGAACATGGTTGTGTTTATTGTTATGCCCGTCCTACGCATGAGTTTTTAGGATATTCTCCGGGAATTGATTTTGAAACGAAGATTCTTGTCAAACAAAACGCAGCTCAATTACTTCGAGAACAATTGGCATCCAAACAATGGCACCCTCGACTTCTGATGCTAAGTGGTGTTACAGATCCCTATCAGCCGATAGAAAGAAAACTTAAAATCACCCGATCTTTACTTGAAGTGCTTGCAGAAGCAAAAAACCCCGTAACAATTATTACGAAGAATTATCTCGTAGCAAGAGATATTGATCTTTTGGCTGAACTTGCGAAGTACTCATGCATAGTGGTTGCCATAAGTATCACAACCCTTGACCCTGCACTCACATCGGTTCTTGAACCACGCACCAGTCGACCTAATCGAAGGCTTCAGGCAATATCTAAGCTCGCAGATGCCGGAATTCCAACAGGTGTCATGATTGCACCCGTAATACCTGGATTAAATGATCACGAAATTCCGGAAATTCTCAAGGCAGCTGCTGAGTCAGGGGCGACATATGCAAATTATACACTCTTACGTTTACCCTATGCACTTAAAGACATATTCACCGATTGGCTCGATACGAATTACCCCCTCCGGAAAGAAAAAATCCTGAACAGAATTTTGATGTTCAGGGATGGCAAATTGAATAACAGTGATTTCGGCTCAAGGTTCAAAGGACAAGGACCAATAGCTGCACAAGTTCGGGATATGTTCAGGATTCATGTTCAAAAAAATGGTTTAAATAAAGATCGGCCGCAGTTGATGACAAATCATTTCCGACGGCCGACACTTAACGGACAGTTCAACATGTTCGATTGAGTTCAATCAGGATAATTGCCCCTTGAATTCCACGAAATGGGTGATCATTCTAAATAATCAGCGACCCAACCAATAACTCAATTTTATCATAAACACATTCGTAGGTGTAGATCTGAACAATTCACTCAAGCTATTTCCGATATTGAAGTCCCCATAGGAATCAAAATCGTTTCGTTGTTGCTGCCAAACCAGAAACAGTGTAGATCCAGGACGATATTCCCATCTGAAAACTGCGTTACCCTGAATAGATCTGTAATCAAAGTCCGGGCGATCAATTTGAAAAACACCACTTCCCGATCCTGTAGGATCAATCACGTAGCGATTATCAGATTCATTGATAGTACCCTGATCTTTACCATATACAGTATAATTCAGACTCCTGGGCTGACTTAATTCCTTAATGTTTTTGTATGAACCGGAAGTCAAATAGGGTCTAACAAAAGTTTGAAGACTCATCGTCGGAGAAAAAGTCCAATCCAATCTGAAACTTACAGATAGTGTATGCTGATCTAACTCTGCAAAAACATACCTTCTGCCATATGTTTGAGAAGCAGAATTATCGGTAACTGTGGTTAAATACTGAAACTTGTTTCTGTCATTGAAATAACCGGGATTGACACTTAATTGGAGCCACGTAGCTGGTTGTACACGAAATCCAGCCCAAAACTCATAGAATCCACCACCTTCTGTATCCTCACGAATAAAAGTACCGGTATTCCAGGATATTTTTTTGTTCGGATTTGACTGGATATTCGCATTCATAATATAGCTGTCGGGCATCCTTGCAACGGGTCCGCCACGTGTTAATCTGTCAGACATCACACTACCACGATATTGGATTTCGCCATTAAGCGACCATAGATTTTTTAAGCGAATAAATGTTCCAGCATTATACCAGTTTCCGAAATGGTCTCCATCAAAGTTCCAGCTATTTCCGGTGAATAACCAAGCTTCGTAATACTGTAGTCGTTTGGGTGTATTATCACGAAACACGATACCTCCGTTCAGGGCTTTGTAATCGGCTCGGTTCTGAAATCCAAGATCGTTGGTTTCATATCCGGGACTTACTTCAGAATATGTAATTGATCCAAGCCAGTGATCATCTCCACCCCTTTTCTGTAGAGAAAGCTCGGTAGCATATCCGAACAGCGAAGTTTTATTAGCATCTACACTCAACCCCTTTGAATCAACCCTGTGATAGTATCGAACCGGACTTCGTTGGGTTATTTCGATAGATTCTGAACTTCCATGAACAGAAGAGAACGAGGCTGTTCCACTGGCTACCCAAGACCTATTGCCGAAATTGTGTTCATAATCCACCCCACCAAGATAGGCGTTTGATCTTAGAAAATTTTCAAAATACGATCCGGAAATTGATCTATAGACAGAGCTACCAAATCCTCCAATGTATGAATTTCCATTATTGAAGTCTTTTTTGGTCCTCGCCACAAAATAATTCGTAGCAGGTTCAATGCGGAATCTACCTTCCTGTTGATTTGGATCAATGAATTTGGCATGCTCATCCAATGTATAAGCATTTAGTACCCCCAACGACCATCCGGATTGAGTCTTACCGCTTACTTTAATGGCCGTGGCTATCGTTGTATAATCAGGACGGTCGATGTGAGAAGTTGTGACCCCGGCTCTTCCGGCACTACCCTGTGGAGATCGTCCTATACGCCTGGAGTAGAAAGTTACCGGATTTCCCATTCTGCTGAAGGTCTGTGTACTTCCGAACAGAAACAGATCTGATCCTTCCAGAAAAAAGGGCCTTCTCTCGTTGAAAAAATTTTCGTTTGCCGTAAGATTGATCACAGCTGGATCGGCCTCAACTTGCCCGAAATCTGGATTAATCGTTGCTGTGAGGGTAAAATCTGAAGTAAGACCATATTTGATATCACCCCCAACATTTGAAGAGAATTGGTTACTGCTATAATATGGATTTCCATTCCCCGGATTTGGTGCCCTAAGTAGACTTCCAGCCGAATATGGTGCAATTTCTAATCGTCTCGGTTCCGTTAGATTATTGATTCCCTGCAAACGACCAAACCTTGAAACCAACGATTCCTGAGTTCGGGGAGTTGGAGCCCAAAACGCAATTTCACCATTTCTAGCCAATCTTCTCTGAAAATTCACTCCCCAACTCAAAGCTTCGCTTCTTGAACTAAACCTCAATTGCGAAAATGGAATTCTAAGCTCTGCCGACCATCCGTCTGGACCTATATACGTTTTCGCTTCCCAAACGGCATCCCACAATACATCTTCTCTGTTATCGTCATAATACAGGACATCTTTTTGAACTCCTCTCGGGTTCACTGCAAAACTGAAGGCCGTACGTCTATCGTTGTAGCTGTCAAAACTTACATATACCCAATCACTCGGCTGTGAACCATCACGTCTGAACAATGGGGCAAGTATAGAATCAGGTGCAGTGTCAAATGCGATGAATCCAACATATATGGCATCATCAGTATAGACGAGTCTAACTTCGGTACGTTGTGTAGCCGGAGCCATGTCATTCGGGAAACGCTGAGTAAAATCAGTTGCAACCGGAGTGACTTGCCAAATTGGCTCATCCAATCGTCCATCCAGCTTAATTTGATGATCCTCACTCATTCGAATGGCATGCATCATCGGTGTAGCACTGCTTCCATACCTGTAATCAATATTGATTTTAGTATCGGAACCCATTGGATTCACGGAATCTGATCTGGAGGACATCGGGCCGGGAATTAAATCGTTTTGAGCTGACACCGCCAATGGACACAGCAGGGCAACGGCTAAAAGGGTGTAAAAATGACGTAATTTCATGGATGCTGACAATTAGTATGTTCTGAAGTTTTGCATTAATTGCTTTATTGACGCACTTGAAGCGAAGTCAGCATGGGGTGATGTGCCGATTCCAGGATGTTGTAAACTGTTAAGTTGTAGATTTTGAAGCGAACCATCTACAACCAACAGAGTACGTATACGAACTTTTAAGATTTGTGTGACAGGGGTTTACAATGTTTTACCCACGTCTATTTCTTGCGTAAGTAAAAATCACCACGTAAGGTCTTGAACATGTATTCAGGTCCACCACCATTCGCATCACCAATTACCCAATTGTTAACCTCTACCTTGAAACGACTATTGTTCCGATTAACTGTAGGACCGGGATCTGAATTCATTTTCAGGTCAAAATCGGTATACATTTCACCAAACTCTGAGCGCATTTTTGCTGTGAATCGACTGTTTGCAGGTAGCGTGACATCAATATCTCCATTCACATTGCTAAAAGCCATGGGTTTATCTGGAGCAACGGAGGCAAATATGGCCTTGATATTGCCGTTCACCGTATTGATCAATGCAGAACCGCTAACATTTATCAATCTGATCTCACCATTAACATGGTTGATCTCATGATTTCCATTTACACCTTCTACCTTGATTTCCGGACCGGTAACCACGGATATATTCAATGAAAAGTTTCGAGGAACAAGTATTTCAAAATGAATCATGCCTCGTGGTAATCCGCCATCAAGCACTACCCGATTGTTGTTCTCAGTCACCTCAAATCCGGATCCACCACCACCGATTCGACGTAATCCATCTCGGTTTGAATTCCTTGATGTATCATTTTCACGGATATTATCGCCGGTATATCTGATAACAACTTCACTTCCATCATATGCTGAAACAGTTACGTCAGCCATAATAAAACTCATTTCCAACGATCCCGGTTGTCCGGGTTTACTGAGTGGTACCGCGATTTGACTTTGAGAATGTAGAGGCTTTGCCGATATCAAAAGTGACATCGTGAACAGGATCAAAAAATGTAGTGTTTTCATATTTTTTACTTTAATGCTAAAATTGTGTTTTCAAGTTTTGTACGGACTCCAGAGTCCATATCATTTGAATTGACAAGCAGGTTCTCAAAATAGATTACTGCTTGAGGTTCTTGTAAAATCAGCATGGCATCTGCCAGTGCGATCTGTACAAGCGGGGAATTTTGGTTTGGGATGGATTCAATGAGTCCTTTTCTGACACTTGGTTCATACCCTCTATCAATCAAAGCGTTTACCGCAGCCACCCTCACGTTCACATTCGAATCGTAATTCAGGGTGTTCAGTAGTGCCTCAACGAGACGATATTCGGTATTGGGAATCTGCTGGCTGATATTGACGGCTCTTAAACGCTCAACTGGTGAATCGTTCTGGAGTAAACTGATCATCAATATCTCTCTCATCTGAGCCACTTCGGATGAGAGTTGATCCATTTTTGTATCCTGATTACTGAAAGGAGTGAACTTGTCACCTATTAAAAGTCCAATGATGAGCAAGGCTGCCGCCGCTGCTGCCTGCATCCAACTGTTCCAATTGTGTGTGCCAATAAACGTGATCGGAGAATTGGATTTCAACTTATTCATCTTTATTTGCTCGTTATCAAGCATCGAATAAAACCTATCATGCACCCTTTGTCCGGGCTCAGGGGTGTCAAAATCACAGCAGGATTTATACAATCGCTCCATTTCGACCAGATCAAGGACATCGATCTTACCAGCATCGATTAATGCTTGCAATTGAATTCGGTCAATGTCACTTGCCGTTCCCTCCAGATACCCAGTAACCAGTTCCAGATACTCATCCTGAATCATAACCGCTCCATATTTCTAATAGCCGTGATATGCTCTTTCATTTCCTGTAATGCACGAAAGACCCGAACTTTAACCGCTCCTTCACTGCACTCCATGATGTCAGCAATTTCTTTGTACCTCAGTCCCTCGAACCTCGAAAGAATCAAAACCTGTTTCTTATCGGGATCCAGCCGGTTCAACGCCTTTCTGACTTGATGTTTATAAAGATCACTATCGGTATCCGTTTGTGATTCTACCGATTCGGCAAGCATAACATCAACATTTGGATCAACCAGATTCAATAAATCTCGGGTTGTCTTCCGATGATAATCAGTATGCAGATTTCTGGCGATGGTAAACATCCACGTAGAAAAAACATGCGTGTCCATGAACGATTCCCGATATTTAATGATACGTTCAAAAACAGCCTGCACCAGATCTTCACTAACATCACGTCTCTGGGTCAGTCGATAGAAGAATGCGAATAACCGACGGTGATAACGCTCAAACAATGACCCAAGGTGTTCAATTTCACCCCGTTTCACCCGGACCATCAGAGCATTATCACTCATCGAATTCACCATATCACGATTTTTGTTTCAAGTGTGTTTAATCTGAATACTTATCGCGATACCAAAAGGTTACAATGCAGCTGATTTTTTTTTGTGAGTCAGATATCTCGATGAAGAAATGGTACGATATGAGTATCCATAAACCCATAGATTTGATTGTTCACACCCCTGATACGAGTGTCTGGATTACCGGTAATGACTACAACGGCATTCAATTCGGGTAGAATGAAGACATACTGTCCGCCATAACCCCAGGCAAAATACGATGCGTAACTTGCAAAGGTATTAGACCACCAAAGGTACCCATAATCATGCCCCCTTGGATTAAAACTCGTTCGTGTGAAACGGGGTTCAAGTGACTCTCTGACCCAATCAGCTGAAATGATTTGACGGTTATTGTACACTCCATTATTCAAGTACATCTCCCCATAGGCGAGTAGGCCCCCGGGACTTAGTGCAAGATTGTTACCACCAAAATAAAACCCCCTCGGATCCCGATCCCAACCTCCTATCCTCACACCCATTGGTTCGAACAAATTACGCTGAGCAAACTGATAGGTTGACACACCCGTAGCCCGTGTAATCACAGCCGATAAAATATGAGAATCGCCAGTACTATACCTCATTCTGGTCCCCGGTGGAGCTTCCAACTGTCCGTTCAAAGAAAATGCGATCCAATCTCTGGATGTAACCCATCGACCATAGTTCCCGAAACTTGTGGAAGGCAATCCGCTCGACATGGTCAGTAAGTGCCTAATAGTGATGTCCTTTTTACCAGTTGTGTCATCATTACTGATGTAGTCGGGTAAGTACTTGATCACGGGGTCGTCTATACTGCCGATATGACCCATATCAATCGCAATGCCGATCAGTGATGAAATAATATTTTTGGAGGCAGATTTTATATTAATTGGTCGATTTCGATTCAATCTCCCATTGTACCACTCAACTTTGATTTCATCATCCTGGAAAACGATCAATGACGATAGCTGGTCGATCTGCAAAGCAGCTGTAAGTAAATCATCCGAAGAGACTATTGGTAACCTTGACCTGACTTCACGTAGTGGATCCCGTTGATTTTCAGTGGAATCGCCAGATTTGTTTTGTGCCGTATTCAGCCCGGATACGTTTTTACCGATCTGGTCCGAATTAAACTCACAACTAGATATGAACAATACCAGTGTGACGAGGACGACACCTTTGAAAATCAGGGAATTAAATTGATCGGGCATTCAATAAATATGTTAAAGAGTTACAACCGTGTTTATAAATCCAGGCTCGTTATTAAACTGAAACGTACACATCGACAGAATATGACCAAATTAATTGTATTGTATTGTCACAAAATGTTTAACTCTGCTCGCTATGTAATTACTAATGGACAATCCCAACCATTTCAAAGTTCCTGCATTCATATATTTATCAATGAACAAAACAGGGTCATTTGGAATACAAAGAGTCATACAAATAATAAAAAGTTGCAGGCTCTCATTAAATGGGTTTTTATTAAATTGAATCTGATGATTTAAGCGTTTTTATTTCAACATAATATCCAGTCATTTTCAACAAACATGAATGATAACGGCAAGGCAGGAAGCACAACATTGAAGGAAGTGGCAGCCGCGTTGGGTGTTTCAACCATGACCGTATCCCGTGCTATAAACAACAAACCGAATGTTGACCCCAAGACACGAAAAAAAATCCTTGAGGTTGCTTCGCAAATGGGTTACACCCCCAACCATGTTGCAAAAAGTCTTGTATCGAGCCGGACATTTACAATCGGAGTAGTTATACCGGAAATCTCACATTCTTTCTTCCCGGAAGTTGTCAGAGGTATACAGGAGGAGTCGAACAAAAAAAACTATCAGATATTTCTCACAAATACTTCCGATGATTTCACGAACGAGCAGCAGATAATCAACGCCTTGCGTTCAAAACGAGTAGATGGATTATTAATTTCGAGCAGCCTCGGTGATGCCGACTATAGTTATTACGAACAGATCATCAAGGCTGGTCCTCCCGTAGTTTTTTTTGATCGATGTATTTCCGGTATCGGGGCAAGTTGTATTGGTATCAACGATTTTCAGGCTTCGAGGTTAATTACCAATCATCTGATTAACAACGGATATAAAAGAGTGGCTTATCTGAGTGGACCCAGAGTCGTTTCGATCGGTAAGGATCGCTATGATGGATTCTTAAGCGCATTGAATGATAATGGATTAACCATCTTTGAAAATCTTATCATCGAAAGCGGATATAATGAAAAAGGTGGATATCATGCAATGAAGAAACTGTTGGAACTGCCTGTTGAGCTTAGACCCGATGCTGTGGTTGCAGTGAACGACCCGGTAGCATTTGGTGCTATGGATGCGATCATCAATGCTGGACTGAGTATACCAGACGATATTGCCATTGTCGGATTCACAGATGATATCAGGGCCCCATTGGTACATTCACCTCTTACAACGATACACCAACCAGCGTACGAAGTGGGAAAACAGGCTGTCATGAAATTAATCAATGCAATAGAAAACAGAAGAGAACCAATAGAACATATTTTGCTTCCTACAGAAATAGTCATCAGAAAATCTTGCGGATCTTAGAAATCCTGACAAACCAAACCAATACATTCTGATCAAAAAAATCAGGTCGCCAAAATAATCTATTATCTATTTGTAGTGAATTGGAAATTTATTACATTTATTCATGTTAACGATAACATGAAAGTGTATGTGGTTAATATGAAACATAAGTATTTGGGCAGTTAGCTCTCGGTCTTACATTACAATCCCAGTCGATATGATCGTACAATTACCTTAATCTCATCATTATGCAATTCTCAACATTAGATTTCATCGTCTTTTTCGGTTACTGCATCATCATCCTATTTTTGGGACTTTTTATTGCTCGCAGAAAAAGCACCGGTGACTCAGAAGGTTATTTTTTGGCCAGTAAATCACTTCCATGGTGGGCCATTGGTACATCACTTATCGCCGCCAATATCTCTGCAGAACAAATGATTGGAATGGCTGGATCTGGTTTTGCTATTGGACTTGCAATCGCCAGTTATGAATGGATGGCAGCGATCACTCTTATCCTTGTCGCCAAATTCATGATACCCATCTTTCTCGAAAAGAAAATCTATAGTATGCCTCAGTTCTTGGGTATGAGATTCGATGAACGAGTGAGAGCCATATTGGCCATATTTTGGCTGTTGGTCTATGTATTTGTTAACCTCACATCTGTACTATATCTCGGAGCCTTGACCATGGAAAGTATACTGGGCTTTCCATTGATGTACGGTATTATTGGTCTTGCAACTTTTTCAGCTATTTATACCATTTACGGTGGACTAAAGGCCGTAGCGTGGACCGATGTAGTACAAGTTGCCTTTCTCGTAGGTGGTGGGCTAATCACTACTTGGTATGCATTGAATGCATTCAGTGGTGGACAAGGAGCAATAGTCGGATTCAGTTCACTACTTGATCGAGTACCTGATCACTTCAACATGATACTTAGTAGCGACCACGCATTTTACTACGAGCTCCCCGGACTCAGCGTGCTTTTAGGTGGACTATGGATTGCGAATATCAGCTACTGGGGTTGTAATCAATACATCATTCAACGAGCTCTTGCAGCAAAAAGCGTAAAAGAAGCCCAGAACGGACTTTTATTTGCGGGATATCTCAAGCTTCTGATGCCTTTGATCGTTGTCATTCCCGGTATCGTGGCATTCGGATTTGGGGCCAATTTATTGCGTCCCGATGAAGCATACCCGTGGTTAATGGGTGAGTTTGTCCCGATCGGACTTCGTGGACTTGCTTTTGCAGCGCTTATTGCCGCTATTGCCTCTTCTTTAGCATCAATGACCAACAGTACTTCCACCATTTTCACTATGGATATATTCCGGGTACACATTGACAAAGAAGCCTCAGAGAAAAAACTGGTTTTCACCGGAAGAATCGTCAGCTTTGTTGCACTATTCATAGCTGTACTGGTGGCTCCCCAAGTAGAAAACTTTGGTCAGGCATTTCAATTTATCCAGGAATTCACCGGTTTTGTAAGTCCTGGCGTAGTAGCCATTTTCCTACTGGGACTTTTCTGGAAAAAAGCTACCCCGAACGCAGCTGTTTGGGCCGCGATATTCACCATCCCATCAGGATTTATTCTCAAATGGCTCTTCCCAACTCTACCATTCCTTGATAGAATGGGTATCGTATTCATTTTTCTGGTCGTGTTGATGGTGGCCATATCAATGTATGAGTCCACAGGAGAAGATCCCAAGGCAATTGCCATCAAACGTGAGTTATTTCATACAAGCACTGGATTCAACATCGGCTCGATCGGAGTATGTGCAATCCTTTCAGTTCTATACATCTTATTCTGGTAATTATTCATGAACAGATTACAATCTGAGGTGATGTCTTCTTTTAAAAGAAGATTCAACAGCAAACCCCTGCTTATTTCGTCCCCCGGCAGGGTCAACCTGATAGGTGAACACACAGATTACAACAACGGCTTTGTACTACCTGCAGCGATTGATAAATCCATAACATTGGCAATCTCACCAAACTCTGCCAAAATGATTCGCTTGCATTCCGTAGACATGAACAATGAATACTGTGAAATTCCGATATCCGATAAATATAAAAAAACGGGTATCCACTGGGCCGACTATGTCATCGGTGTAGTCGATCAACTTTCAATCGCAGGATTTAATATCGGAGGATTCGATTGCGTATTTGGAGGAGATGTACCTATTGGAGCCGGACTATCATCATCTGCTGCACTTGAAAACGGGGTTGTGTTCGGCTTATCGAAACTCTTCGCATTGGATTTAAACTTGATAGATATGGCCCGCATCGCCATGTCGGCAGAAAATAATTTCGTCGGGATGCAGTGTGGGATAATGGATCAATTTGCAAGCCTACATGGAAAACAAAACAGCGTAATCAAGCTGGATTGTAAAACATTGGACTTCGAATATTTCCCCTTCGCTTTTGATGATGTTTGTATCCTATTGTGCGATACCACTGTGCGCCGATCTCTAACCGGATCGGATTATAATACACGGCGGCAGGAGTGTGACTTGGGAGTACATGTTCTGAGCCAATTTGATCCATCGATTCAAAGTTTGCGTGATGTGAATCCCGAGCTGTTGCAACTTCACAAATACGATATGTTTGAGGTAATTTATCGGCGATGCAAGTATGTCCTGGACGAAAATATAAGAGTTGAAGCGGCATGTGATCACCTCCTTACCGGAAATCTGAAGGATTTTGGAGCAAAGATGTACGAATCTCATTACGGATTAAAAAATGACTATGAAGTCAGCTGCAAAGAACTGGATATTCTGGTTGACATAACCGAAACTATGGATGACGTCCTTGGCGCCCGAATGATGGGAGGTGGATTTGGCGGTTGTACTATCAATTTGGTCAAGAGAGAAAATATCTCCGATATTACAGCCAAAATCAGATCGGAATATCACTCAGCTACTGGCAAGGATCCCGTATTCCATGTGGTGAATATTGGTTCTGGTACACACATTGTTGATGACGAAATGGCCTGATTAGACCAATAGATATTTAGATAAATCCATTGAACTGAATCATCTTTTTTTTCTTATAATGCCCATGTAAATCAACTACAGATCACATGGGTACCCGCAGTTCTGGGGACACCCATGTACATCAACTACAGATCACATGGGTACATCCAACATTGGCAGTACTGCAACATACATCAATGGGGACAGTATTTCTTCCGGATTAGACCGCATTCAATCCAATACAGAGTTCCAAAAGTATCTCACTGGAAGAATAGGTTATCTTTGTCACAGCGCATCGATCGATAAAAAACTGAATCATGGTGTAGAGATTATTCATCATATTTGCGGTGATAAATTAACGGCTCTTTTTGCACCTCAGCACGGAATATATACCGATGCACAGGACAACATGATCGAATCACCACATTTCATTCATCCCAAGTATCAGATTCCTGTATTTAGTCTTTACTCTGAGACGAGAGTCCCAACACCTCAAATGCTTGAAAACATCGATACGTTGGTCATAGACCTACAGGATAGTGGAGTCAGGGTCTATACATATATTTGGACCATGGTTCTTGCCATGAAAGCATGTGCAGAAGCGGGTAAGCGAGTTGTAATACTTGATCGTCCTAATCCACTGGATGGAATCACGATCGAAGGGAACGGCTCCGAACCCGGATTTGAATCTTTTATTGGATTACATCCTTTACCCATGCGCCATGGTATGACCATAGGTGAAATTGCACTATTTGCACAAAAATACTGGGATATTGATCTCGATTTGAAATTAGTCCCGGTTCATGGATGGATGCGTAGTACAAATCCATTCGAGAATAACCAGTTACCATGGGTACTTCCATCGCCAAACCTTGCTACATTAAGTACACTTCGAGTATATCCCGGAACCGTCTTGTTTGAAGGAACGAATTTTAGCGAAGGTAGGGGTACTGCTCGTCCATTCGAATTGTTCGGTCATCCGGATTTAAAAGCCAATCAATGGCTTGAGCAACTCAACCAAACATTGATCAACGCCGGTTGTCGGCACATCAAACTTCGTCCCCACTTATTTGTACCTACATTTGAAAAATGGAGCGGTACTACTGTACACGGCTATCAAGTACACTTTTTGAATACCCCAAATACATCACTTGATCAGCGAAATAATCCTCATAAAACAGAGTGGTTGGAGTTACGCGGAATCTGGTACGCCACACAGATAATCATGAGGGAATTAAACACATTGATGGGGGAAGCATTTCGGTGGAGACAACCACCTTTTGAGTACATTTACGACCTATTACCCATCGATATCCTGAATGGTACCGACAAAATCAGAAAATGGATCGAATCCAACGGAACAAATGACGAACTTGACCGTATTACCGCTAACCAAATTGCGGAATTCCTGAACAAAAGAAAATCAGTTATCATCTACGAATAAACCCGAGATATACATTGTGTTTTTTTGATTTAGGCGTAAATTACTATTTGTCGAATTGGCTTCAACACATACCAGGAACAACAATATGTCATCCACATCACACCATCCAATGGTACAGATATCTGTGCTTTCAATTCTCTTTGTAGTTTTCATGCAGATCCAAGAATCAAATGCTACCTCTTTAAAATCCTTTTTATATTTTGGTGATGAACATTCAGTAGCATCCATCTCATTCGAAACCGATTTATTCGACACAATTCACATAGCTGATTTTTCTGATCATTCAATCGCAATCGATTCAGCGATGAATTCAGACGACAAAAAGGACATATTTCAGCTTGATCCACCAAGATATGTTCGTGTCCAGACAAAAGATGGAAACATACTTTTTGGAGACCTTATCTCTGAAACAGATCAGGCAATTATTATCAGAACATCATCCGGAGATGTAACTATTATGCGTGAGAACATCCAACGCATCACCGATATTTCCAGGAATAGTATAAGGGATGGAAAGTTTTGGCATCCAAACCCTCAGTCAACGAGGTACCTTTTCTCACCCAATGCCCTGGGACTAAAAAAAGGCGAAGGATACTATCAGAACGTGTGGATCTTTTTTAACAATGCCAATTACGGGTTAACAGATAACTTTTCACTTGGAGCCGGACTTGTTCCCAGTTTCTTGTTTGGCGCATCTGAAACACCAATATGGATCCTGCCAAAGTTTTCAGTACCTATCCCGAATTCAAAGTTTCATATTGCTGCCGGAGCCATGTTAGGTGGAATCACGGGAGTGGCATCGTTTGGTGTTCTATATGGTATGGCCACGTATGGCGACCAGGATCATAATATGTCAGTCGGACTCGGATATGGGTATGCAGAAGGAGAAGTATCCAGTTCTCCAGTGGTAACTTTTTCAGGTATGTTCAGAGCCTCGCATAGAGTGTATTTTATCACAGAAAACTACATTTTCCCAGATACTGAAGGATTATCACTCGTTTCATTTGGAATGAGGTGGGCACCGGAGAATTTTGCTGTAGACTTTGCCATAATGTCACCGGTGGGAGAAGATCTTGGAAGGGGATTTATTGGTTTTCCTTGGTTAGGTGTTACCATTCCGTTCGGAAGATAGACACCTAACTTTTTAAAGGTATCGATCGAGAGCAGAATCATTTACCTAAATCAGTCAATATCTGTCATTTAATAAAACAAAATTGTACAGCATAGCGCAATCATAATCAGTAAAATACATGTGAGCAATAATGTGATCCAGTCTCAACGTGATTTTCGACCGCTTGGATGATTGGATAACGAGTTCTAAAGACTGTCCTTTGGGCACTTTAGGCTTAATTAGCGGTCGAAACGTACGACTATGTTCCGAGAAGGAGATAGTATGAAACGTTTAAAAGGTAAAGTTGCCATCATTACCGGAAGCGCATCAGGAATTGGTAAGGCAACAGCGGTATTATTTGCCCATGAAGGTGCAAAAGTAGTTGTATCAGATATCAACATACATGATGGTGAATCTGTAGTAAAAAATATCCTGGATTCAGGTGGAGAAGCCATATTCATCAAAGCAGATACTTCGAATCCGGTCGATAACGAAAATCTGGTCAACAAAACGGTTGAAAGATTTGGCGCCTTACATATTGCTGTGAACAATGCTGGTATAGGTGGTGAACTTGCACCATTGGCCGACTATTCGTTGGAAGGGTGGAAACGTGTTATTGATATTAACCTATCCGGTGTATTCTATGGTATGAAGTATCAAATTCCGGCTATGTTGAACTCAGGTGGAGGAAGTATTGTCAATATTTCTTCAATTCTTGGAGCGGTAGGTTTTCCATCAGCACCAGCGTATACAGCTGCCAAACATGGAGTCGTTGGACTCACACGTCAATCGGCACTTGATTACTCAGCCAAAGGCATCAGAGTAAATGCCGTTGGACCAGCTTTCATAAAAACACCAATGATCTCTGCCCTGCCACCAGAAGCCAATGAGCAGCTAATTGCAGCACATCCGATAGGTCGACTCGGAGAGCCCGAAGAAGTTGCACAATTGATTGCTTTCTTGGCCAGTGAACAGGCATCATTCATCACAGGGAATTACTATGCCGTCGACGGTGGATATTTGGCCAGATAGATAAAAATTCAGACCAGGAGTTTTTAATTCCTGGTCTCCCATTCGACTTTCTGGAAAAATATATCCCTCGACCTCCCATTGGACGCCTTAAAACCGAGAATTTTTCCGGCATCGTTTCTCATGAACTCAATGCTGGAAATAGGAAATGATCCAGTAAAGTAATCCTTGCGACTTGGGTTCAAGGCAATGGGCTCACTAATGTGGTAATGTTCCAGCTGCATGTTGTCGCCAGACAACACTACGTGGTACATGGTTTCGATCTCTGAACTGAAATACGATCCTGCATATTCCAATTTTTCATCTGGAGTTAGTTTGAACTCAATCTTAAGTGCGAGATGGTTCCCATTTTGATGCAATGTGAGTTTGTCGGCCGACCCATCGTCATTCAAATGAAATGTCAAATTAGCTGCCACCCCGATAAGACTAAACGTTGAATCGGATGTTGCCTTTATACCAATCTGGGATTGACCAGTAGCTTGGGTCCATAATTTGTCACCATCGCGCGAAAAAGTTAAGATGAATCCGGGTGCAATCACTAACTCATACTTACCCACCAACGAATCGAATTTATTCACATCATACATAAACTCAATTTCATCTTCTGGTGCTTTTTCAGAAGTTGATATCAAGCTGTCATCAGCTACTGAATCAAAGAAGTCATCCAAAAAATATTCGGCTATCTGTGTTGCAAGATTACCTGGGAAAGTACTCAGGTTACTTTGTGTAACAATTGCTGCGTCTATATCTGGAAAATACATAAAGGATGAACGATGTGCCATATCGGCACCCCCATGATGAAAATAGCGTTGCCCTCTGAAAGTGTCGATAAACAAACCCAAACCATATCCCGATGGGGTACCTGTTGTCAAAATGTTTGAAGTAGTCAACAATTCGTGAGTTTCATTGCTGCCAAGACGATGCTCTTTGAAATTTTTTACCCACTTGGCAAAATCATCCATGGTGGTGTAGATCCCCCCGGGTCCCATCCCACCCGCAAGATCCTGCACTTCGTCAAATTCCCCACCCTCTTTTTGTGCATAACCAGCTGAACGACCGGGAATCACTGTACTTGGAGTTGCTCTGTAACGTGTGTCCATCATTCCCAATGGTTCGAACATATTCACGCGAGTCCAGAGATCAAATGGAGTATCGGTCAATCGCTCAACGAGTAGCCGGGCTATATAAAATCCTGTATTATTGTAATTAAACTCAGATCCTGGATCGTTTTGCAACGTACTTTGTCTTTGTACCAAACGCAAAATCTGTTCATCGGTATAGACCTTCGAAGGATGAGTTCCTGTTATTATCAACGTATTCAAGAACTCCCTGTATCCAGAAGTATGGCTTAGTAGATGACGTATCGTAACTGTTTTCCCAAAATCAGGCAATTCAGGCATGTATTTTCTGATGTCATCATCTATGTTCAGAAGTCCCTGTTCCTGAAGCAATAGCACTGCAAATGCTGTAAAATGTTTGGATGTAGAACCAATATTGGTAGGCGTTGAAGCGGTAAATGGAATCTGATGTGTTAGATTAGCAAGACCATAACCATTCTGGTACAACACCTTACCTTGTAGCATCACAAGGACAGATGCACCTGGAGTATCATTTTCAACATACTTTTGAATGAGCCTGTCAGTTTTGGTTTTTGCAGAATCAGATACTGAAAAATATCCATTTGTGCTGTGCATTGCTTGTGCACTTACACAACTCAACGATACGCTAAACATCAGAATAGCAAGAAGACCAACTGTCACAATAGAATAATTTTTCATGTTA